>JAQTVX010000310.1 GCA_028706585.1 Candidatus Krumholzibacteriia bacterium
ATCCCAGGGAGCACGTCGCCGTATTTCTTCTTCATGTCGGGGCTCATATTGAGCCACATGCCGAAGCCTCTCTCCGCGTCGAGCTTCCTCTCCAACAGATGCCCCTTCTTGAAGCCCTCCAACATCCCTTCCCAGTTCTTCATCGAGTTGTTGAGCATCTGGTCGAAGCCCGCGACCTTGATCTTGACGTCCTCGCCCCTCTTCGACTCCTCGCCCAGAATCGCGAGCCAATCCTTGAACATCTGTATTCTGACGGGATACGAATATTCCTGCATGGCGGCGATTTCGTAGGACGTGGCGTAGCGCCCCGTTCTGCCGGGATAGCCGATGATCATCGTAAAATCGTTCTCCTTGATACCCTTCTCCGAAACGGCCAGATAGACCGCAGGCTTGTACGGAACGTTGCCCTTCGCGTACTCGGCGCTCTTGCCGTCCGGACCCACGTAGGCGCGGAGGAACGAGAAATCGCCCGTGTGCCGCGGCCACATCCAGTTGTCGATGTCGCCGCCGTAATTGCCGACCGCCTCGGGCGGCGCATAGACTATCCGGACGTCCTTGCATACGAACTGCGTGTAGAGCTTGTACTGCATGCCGTCGTAGAATGAGACGACCCTGCATTCGACGTTGCCCTTCTCCTCAGCGTATTTGACGATCTCCTTGATGCGCTTCTCGATCGCGTTGTAGCGATCGAGATCTCCCATGCTGTCGGCAATCGCCGAGAGCACCTTCCTGGTCACATCCTCGATCGATAGCAGCACGTAGGCGCGATAGCCGGGGGCCGGAATCTCTTCCTCGAGTGTCCCGGCGTTGAAGCCGTCGACGATGTAGTTGTGCTCCGCGGTGCTCGTCCTCTGCAGGGCCTGGAAAGCGACGTGGTGATTCGTGAGGATGAGCCCGCTCGGAGAGACGAACGAGCCCGTGCCGCCGCCGAGGCTGACGATCGCGTAGGCGATGCCGCCACCCTTCCCGTCGTAGATCTGCCCAGGCGAGAGCTTGAGCCCCATCGTCTGCAGATCCTTCCATGGAAGCTTGTCGAGATTATCTATGGGCCACATTCCCTCGTCGGCCATCAGCGCCAGCGGAACGACGAGGATAATCGCGGCGAGCATGAACGCACGAACCCTGGAATGCATGAACGGACCTCCTTCGTGAAAAACGTCTCGTTTGGGTCGAGAGACGCCATAGTAGCACTCCGGGATGCATTCAACAATGGGGATTCGTAGGACGGAATGCGCGCGTCGGGATCGGGCGCCGGGATGGCTCAGTACTCCTGCAGCACCTTTTCCCACTGGCGGGCGAGCTCGAGCTTCTTGGTGACGAGCTCGACGATCTGCTGGTTCGAGCTCTTCTCCTTGAGCTCTTCCCACTCGGCCATCGCCTTCGACACCTCGCCGAGACGGGCGTGCAGGTAGCCCTTGATGAACATCGCCTTCTGGTTGTCGGGTCTGAGGAGACGGGCCTTCGAGAGGTAAATCAAGGCTTCGCTCAGCTTGTCCATCTTGTAGTAGATCTCGCCTAGCATGCGGAGCGCCTCGAAGCACTCCGGATCTATCTGCAGGGCCTTCTCGAACTGGCCGGCGGCCGATTCGAGATTGAGCCGGCCGTAGAACTCCCTGCCGCTGCGCAGCAGGTCCTCGAGGCGGCCTTCCCCGCCGGCGCTCGAGATCACTTCGGTCTCGCCGTTGACGAGCTCGATGACGCCCATGACGACCAGCCCATATATGAGCTTGCTCGTCGAGAAAAGGTCGCCACCGACCGCGTCGTTCACGTCCTTGACCGAGCGCGTGCCGTCGATGAGGGAGAGTATTTCCCATTCGCGCGGCTTGAGATTGAGGCGCTGGCTCTGCTGGGTATCCGAGCTCAGCTTGAAGATGGAATGCCGGGACGGCACCTTGCCGCCGATATTCGACCATTCGTCGATGCGGCGGGCGCCCTCGAGGATGAGGTTCTCCGTGTTGAGCGGCACCACGATGTCGCGGCGCTGGTCGATCTCTTCCTCGATGAAGCGGCAATCGCCCCGATCCCATTTGAAGATCTCATAGACGCACTCGCGGATGCAGTTCGAGAGAAAGTTCTCCAAGTGGCCGCGCGAGGCGATTTGCTCGCCCTCGAGGCAATCCATGAGCGTCGGGTACCTGCGGAGCGCCTTCTCGATTCGGCCGAGCGACGATTCGTCGATGACGCCCCAATCGACGAGGAGCGTTTCTATGGACTTCGGAACGCGGTCGTGGATCACGGCGAAGCAGGTGTCGCCGTTCTGGAATATTACCTGCGCTTCCTTGCCGTCGGGGCCGTCGGTGACCATGAGACGCCCCGTCTTCTTGTTGATATGCAGAAGCTGGAAAAGATCGAACAGGCCAAGATCCTTTATCGACGATTGAATGGTCATAGAGAATCGTCCTCCACCGACGGTATCTCCGACAGGGCTTCAAGAATGGATTCGGTCGAATCGTCGTCCACGGCCCGCCGCGAGGCTTTTGCGGCGCCTTTGGAAGACGGTTTCGCATCTTTCCCGGCCGCCGAAGCGCCGGGCGTGACGCTGGAAAGATCGTCCCGCGAGGCCGTCTCTGCCGCCTGTGCGCCGGCGCTCTGCGTCGGAGCCGCCGTTTTCTTCTCGCCAATCCTCTTTATGCCTTTATCGACTACGGATACAAGAAAGTCCTTTATCTTGTCGAATCTCCGCGACAGACCGCACTGCAGCAGCTCGATGAGCTCGTCGTCCGGTTCGAATTGAACCTGCGCATCGATCCTCGTGTGCTGCTGGGCGTCCATCGCCAGGAAGAAAGCGAGGCCGGTGTAACGCGGCGAGAGCTTCGCCG
>JAQTVX010000047.1 GCA_028706585.1 Candidatus Krumholzibacteriia bacterium
ACACAGAGCGCGAAACGCTTTCCCTCGAGCCCCGCAAGGACGCGCTTGTGATACTCGGGAGAGAGGTTGATCCCCGCGAAGATCACCGGGAATGAGGCCTCCTCCGGGAGGGCCTCGATCGCGGCGCGCGCACCGAGATAGGAGCCGCCGATGCCGCAGACGACCAGACAGTCGTTCTCGTCCTGTATGCGCTTCGCGATATCGGTGATTTTCCGGAGATCCCTCTTCGGAGCTAGCGGTAGATCGAGCCATCCGAGCATGGATGCGCCGGCGCCCTCTCTCCGCACGAGGGAGCGGAGCTCGTCGAGCGAAGCGCCCAGTGAGTCGGTCAGTTCGCTTTCCGACACATGCGCGCGTGAAAGCGATGTATCGAGATCGAGCATTGCACCCTCCCGTCGTTCCGCGATATTCCGATTTCCCGGCTCGGGGCGATCCGTGGGCGAATCGTGCGGCTTATTTCTCCCTGCCGATCATCTTTTCCGCGAGGAGGACCGTCTCTTCCGTGTGGCGGACGATCTCGCCGCGCAACCGGTTCGCCTCGGCCAGCGTTTCCTTCGTGAAGTCCCCGTCGGTGATGCCGGGTATATTGATCATGACGTTCAGGAAAGCCCCCTCGGCGGCCGTTCGTGCCGCGAGAGCGGCCACGCCCCCGTCGCTGATCGAATTCCTGTTGCCCTTCTCGACCACGATCCGCGCGAGCTCCGCCGCCTCGCGTGAGCGCCTGAGCACGCCGAGCGGCACCAGCGTCGCTCCCTTCGTCGCTTCCTGGATCGTGGCTTCACGCAGTCTTTTCTCGGTATCGGTCGCTTTCGGAAGGCGCGTGGCGTCCATCACCTTGTTGAACGCCTCCGTGTCCCGGTCGACGTCCTCGAGAAGCGCGGTCTTCAGGGTCTGCGCATGAACGCCGGTCTTCTCCATTTCGGCGAACGAAGCCTCGTAGCCTTTCTTGCCGTGGGTGAGAGCGGCAACCATGGACGAGAGGGCCGCGCTGAGCGCTCCGCTGAGAGCTGCGACGCTGCCGCCACCGGGGGCCGGGGCATCGGTGGAGAGCACGTCCGCGAACGTGTTCATCTTCATTCCGGCGAGGCGGCCCTCCTTCCTGAACTGGTATTCGATGATCTTCTTGTCCGGCTCGAACGGGTACAGGTCGCTCATTCCCATGGAGAGCACCGCCGTGTGGATGAGCTCCGATTCGGGGACACCGGTTGTCTTCTTCTGTTTTCTCAGGTAATGCCGTCCCGCCTCGGCCATCGCTTCGAGCGGAATGAGACCGACGAGCTCGCTTCCGGTGACGCGCGCGCCGTGGCTCTCGGCGAGCCTCGCGCATTCGTCGAAGACCGCGTGCGGCGGCGTCACCCTGTAATTGACCAGGTTTATGGAGATTTGCGCGCGAGCGAAATCCTCCATGTACCAGCCGACGGCCTTGACCGCCCTGAATTTGCCCGGCGCGAAAATCGTCTCGCCGTTCTCGTTCTTCATGACGGCGCCCGCGGCGTCTCGTTTGGCGCGCCCCTTCTCGCGGATGTCGAACGCGATCTCGCGTGCAATCTTCACGTCGCGCGTGTTGAGGTTGACGTTGTACGCAATGAGGAACTCGCGCGCCCCGATGACCGTCGCGCCGCTCTTCGCGTTGAATGCCGCAGGTCCGAAATCCGGTTTCCAGGCGGGATCCTCGAGCTTCGCGGAGAGGCCCTCGTATTCTCCCTGCCGGACGTTCGCGAGGTTGCGCCGCTCGGGTATCGACGCGGCTTCCTCGTAAAGGTACACAGGGATCCCGAGCTCGCCGCCGACTCTCTCTCCGAGTTTGCGCGCGAGCGCCGCGCACTCTCCCATCGAGACGCCGGACACCGGCACGAACGGACAGACGTCGGTCGCCCCCATGCGGGCGTGGGCGCCCGTGTGTGTCCGCATGTCGATGACCTCGGCCGCCTTCGCGATCGCCTTGAATGCCGCTTCGAGAGCCCCATCCGGAGTTCCGATAAAGGTGACGACGGTCCGGTTCGTGTCCTTTCCCGGATCGACGTCGAGAAGCTTCACTCCTTCGGTTCCCCGGATCTCGGCCGCAATCTGCTCGATCTTCGCAGCGTCGCGCCCTTCGCTGAAGTTTGGAACGCATTCGACCAGTTTCATTCCTTGCACCGCCTTGCCGTGTGAAACGCCTCTTTATTGCAATGCCGGCCGGATATGTGGTACTTTGATCAGCGCCGGAGCGATTCCGACGCTCCGGCGGGCGCTTTGTAGCATACTAATACGTCTATTGATGGTCAAGTGAGAGCTTGCATGCGCGGGGCGGCGCGATTCGTATGATTTTCCACGCGAGCGTCATGCTCGATGAGCTCGAGAAGAAGCTCGATCGCGTCGTCCTCGCAGGATTCTATCCCGAGATCCGGATGAACGACGCCGCATACCTCATGCGGCTCTCGGAAGGAGACGTGAAGCGGATGCGCTCGCTCCTCGATGGGTGCTCCCTCACGACTTTCACGCACGGACCCTTTCTCGGGCTGGACGCCGCGAGCCTCAACGATCATATCGCCGAATACAGCGCCGGCTGCCTTGTGCGGGGGCTCGAGGTTACGGCAGGGCTCGGCGGCTCGGTGATGATCGTTCACACGAATTACTCGCCGTTCTATTCGCGCGCGGGCCTGCGGGCGTGGTTGGGGAACTGGAGCGTCCGGATGCGTCCCATTCTCGAGACGGCCGACAGACTCGGTGTGCAGATTGCCCTCGAAAACGTCTGGGATGAGCGTCCAGAGTCGCTCGTGCGCCTCATCGACCTTCTGCCGGAGGGGGCGGCCAAGGTCTGTCTCGACACAGGGCATATCAACGCCTTCTCGCGGCTCCCCGTGAGACGGTGGTGGGACGTGCTCGGCGGCAAGGTCGTCGCGCTCCACCTCCACGACAACGATGGCCTTTCGGACGATCACCTGCCGCCGGGGGATGGAGTATTCGATTTCCCGGCGCTCGTCGAGCTCGTGCGCGCTCTCGAGCCGCTTCCGCTGATGACGCTCGAGGTCGATATCTCCCGGGTGGCGAGGGGGAGGCGCTATCTCGAAGAGCTGTTCGCCGGGCGGGCTTGAGGGAGGTCCGGTACAATCATGGATACGCTGAGAATGCTCCACACGGCCGACGTGCACATCGGCGCGCCGTTCAAGTTTTTGGGAACGAAGGGAAATGAGCAGCGGCTCGCTCTTCGTGAAGCGCTGGCGCGAATGGTCGGCATCGCGCGGGAGGGGCGATATCACGTCCTTGCAATCGCGGGGGATCTCTTCGATTCGGCATTTGACTCCACGGAAACCGACGTTTCATTCGTCATAGGCCTTCTCCATGATGCCGGTGAGCGCTGCCACGTCGTCATTCTCCCCGGCAGCCACGATTATTATGCGCCTGGATCGATTTACGAGAGGGAAATGAAGCGTTTCGAGGCCGGCGGGAACGTGCACATCCTCACCCCGGAGAAGCGCGTGATCGAGATTCCCCATATATCGCTCGCGGTGCACGGCAAGGCCCTCTCGTCGAACGTCGCCGCGGACAGCGCTCTGGCGGGCCTGGCACCGGTCGGGCACAACCGATGGAACGTCTGCCTTGCGCACTGCTCGGTCGCGGGGTTCTCGGCGGATCTCGACGGAGCCGAGACGTCGGCGCGCCTCGAGGATCTCGCAGAGGGCTTCGATTACGTAGCGCTCGGTCACTGGCACTCATACAGAATCATAAGGGAACAGGCGCCTCCCGTGCTCTATAGCGGTTCACCCGAAATCGTAGCGCGCGACCAGCAGGGAGCCGGCTTCGCCGTTTCGGTCTCGCTCTCGGACGAAGGGGTGGCGTTCGAGAGGGTGAGCGTCGGGAAAAGGCGGATTGGACGGCATTCTCTCGACTGCACCGGCGTGCAGTCGACCGAGGAGTTCGTTAAGAAGGTTCTCGCCGCCGTTCCGGCCGACCCCGATCTCATCCTCGAGCTTTCCCTCGGGGGGTTAATAGGAATCGAGTCGGCGCTCGATCCGGAACGTGGATCGGCTGAGCTAGAGAGGCGTTACTTTTCAGTCCGGTTGGCCGGGAAGGGGCCTTCGAGAGAGATATCCAGGGAAGAGCTTCTCGCCGCGCCCGAGGACACGGTGGCCGGCACCTTCGTGCGGCGCATGCTGAAAAGAATCGAGGAATCCGAAGGTGAAGAAAGGGCGCTCCGCGAGGAGGCGCTCCAGCTGGCTTTTCAGCTGTTCAAGGGGAGAGACCTCATCGGGTGAGGGCGTCCGAATCGGTTCGCAATGGAAGGTTCTTGGGCATGTGGATTGAACGTGTTGCTCTGGAAAACGTTCTCCTCTTCAAGGAGACTTCGGTTGATTTAGCGCCGGGTCTGAACGTCGTTTTGTCTCCGAACGAGGGCGGCAAGTCGAGTCTTTTCCGCGGCATCATGGCCGGCCTCTACATGGGCGCGGCGTCGAGAAAGAGCGACGTTCTGGCACTCGCGCGCTGGGGAAGCGACGGGCTCTTCAAGATCGAGCTCGATCTGCGGCTCGGCGACTGTTCGTATCGTCTGGTGCGCGATTTCGGCGCGAAGGAGCAGGCGATGTTCCGGAGCGGCGAGCGGAAAGAGTTCAGGAAGGGAAAAGGCGTCGATGAGTTTCTGAGCGAGCGTCTCCCACTCGATCAGAATCTCTTTCTCCGCGTGTGCGGCGTGCGACACGAGGAGCTCCCCCTGATCGGCGGCGGCGAGCCGGCGTTCGGCGAACGCATCGAGGAGATACTCGGCGGCGGATGGGGGAACGCCACGCCGGAGAAGGTCCGGCAGACTGTCGAGAGCAAGAAGAGGGAGCTTCGGCGCGGGATAGATCATCCGGCCAATGAGGCGAATCGGGGCGCCTTGAAACGTTTCATGGATGAGGTCGAGCGGCTCGAAGGGGACGCGGGCAGGGCATCGGCCCTGGCGAGCAGGCGGGAAGGGCTCCTCAAGGAAATCTCGGGGTTCGATTCAAGGCTGCGGCTTCTCGATGTCGGGCTCGATGTCCAGAGAACGAAGAAGGAGAAGGCGTGGGAGTATCGCGAGCTCGGGAAGAAGGAACGTTTCCTGCGCGAGAAAGCCGAGGCGGTGCGAAAACGCTTCAGGCGCATCGATGAGCTGCTGAAGGTGTGGGACGAGCTCGCGGCCGAAGGAAAGCGTTTTCCCGGCGTGCTCGCTTCGGAAACCGAGGCGGGGCTAGATGAGCTGAGAAACGATCTCGTCCGGGAGAAGCTGCTTGCACAGGAGCTGCTCGAAGGGGGCTCCTCCGGTGGAAGGAAGGCGCAACTCTGGAGACCCGTTCTCGCCGCTGTACTCGCTCTCGCCGGAATCGCCGGAGCGATTCTTTGGAAACCGATCGCGCTTGTCTTGCCGGCGGCCGGGCTCGCTTTCGCCGCATGGCATCTCGCAGCGCGCCGGGGCGGAATCAAGGCGGCTTCGTCGAAGAAGCGGGATGAGCTCGAAAAGCTCCGGGAAAGGCGTGCCGAATGGTCGTCCGACCGCCCCATTGAAGAAGCGGCGTCGCTCGTCGCCGAATACGCGTCCTGGCGGGAGAAGGCGAAGGAGATCGAGACGCGGATAGAGGAGGCCGCGGGAGGCCGGCCCAGCGAAGCGCGCGCCCTTCTCGAAACGCTAGACGCCGAGTACGGCGCTGCCGCGCTCGATATGAGAGTGTTCGAGGAGTCGCGGGCGGAGCTGGAGCAGTTCGACCTTGGCGGGGACGAATCTCTCATGCTCGATCGCGCGATAGACGCCGGGGAGCGGGAACGGGAACGCATCGCCGTCGATAGGGTCAGCAAGGATCGCGAGCTTGCCGCGCTGGAGCGTATGGACGTGGCCGAGATAGCGGAACGCCTCGAGTGCGCGAAGGAAGGGCTGCAGAGCGCCGAGAGAAAGGTCCTCGTTCTGGAGGAGATTCTCGCGACGCTCGATGAGGCGCGCCGCCGGATGTCGGGCTTTCTCGCGGAGCGGCTCCCTCCGCTCGCGGGGGCGCACATCTGTCGGATCACCGGAGGCCGCTACGACACTCTCTTCATCGATCCGATGACGATGAAGATCGAGGTCGAGCCCGCCGCGGAGGCGCTCGAGAGCGCCGGCTCTTCGCCCGCCCCGGCGCGCGTCGAGCCCGAGGCTCTGAGCCAGGGCGCGCGCGATCAGATCTACCTGGCCGTGCGGCTCGCGCTGGTGGAGCTCATGAGCCGCGGGGAGAGGCAGCCGATCTTTCTGGACGACCCATTCGTCCACTTCGACCCGGCGCGCAGGGAGAGGGCCGTCGATCTAATGCGCGACTTCGCGCGGACGCATCAGGTGGTCATTTTCACCTGCGATCCGGGCTATCGCGACGCGGGGGGATGCCTCATCGAGCTGTGAGCGGACCGCGCGAATTCCCTTGTCAAACGGCGTGCTTTTTCCTACAGTCGAGCCATCAATCGGCGCAAAAGTCGGAACCTCTCTCGAAACGGGAGGATTGTATGAAGGAGATCGAGGTTGGGGTCGTCCAGGATTACTTCGCCAAGATCGGCGTCGCCGCGCTCGAGATAACCACGGGTGGCCTGAAGGTCGGCGAAGAGATTCATTTCAAGGGGCACACGACCGACTTCAAGCAGCGTGTCGACTCCCTTCAGATCGAGCACGCGCAGGTGAACGAGGTCGGCATCGGCGCATCGGTGGGAACGAAGGTCAAGGACCGGGTTAGGTCCGGAGACAAGGTCTACAAGATCGTCGAAGAATAGCGCGTCCTACTTGCCGATCATTATCAGGACCCCGAACAGGACGAAAAGCCCTCCGGAAACGAAGCGGATCGCCTTCTCGCCGATGAGAGAGTTCAGCGTGCCCCCGACCAGCGTGCCGACGGCCGTCGCGAGGACGAGAGCCAAAGAGGCACCGGCGAACACAACCCAGGGTGAACGAAACCGCGAAGCGCATGAGATGACCGCGAGCTGCGTCTTGTCTCCGATCTCCGCAAGGAACATGATTCCGAACGTCGTGAAGAAGATCTTCCACATGGCTATCGATTTCCTTCCTTTCCGACCGAGCGCAGACGGGAGCGTATTGAGGCGACCAGTGCTTCGAGTCCGGGAAGGCGGCCAGACTCCCTGACTCCTTCCTCCAGGAGGTCGATTCCGCTTGGAATCGACTCGAGAAATCCAGTTTTGCCCTTTCGCGCACCGAGCTTTACGAATGCGGCGAGCGCCTGCATGTTGCGCTGCACGCCGGCCAGAGTGAATACGCGATAGAATTCGTCGAAGCGCTCCCCCCTCCGCGCGCCGCGCGCCTGAAGCTTGGCGTGGAATTCCTCGAGAAGCCGTCTCCGCGCG
This sequence comes from Candidatus Krumholzibacteriia bacterium, assembly GCA_028706585.1. Lineage (GTDB taxonomy): Bacteria > Krumholzibacteriota > Krumholzibacteriia > Krumholzibacteriales > Krumholzibacteriaceae > SSS58A. Next base: position 7,309 of record JAQTVX010000047.1, read on the forward strand.
CCCGGCCTCAGGGGGTGGTACGCATCCTTGAGGAGGGAGGCCGCATCATATACACCCGGTCCGCGGTGCGCCGTTTGAAAGTCGACGATCCTGAGCCGGTCGTCCTTCAGCATGATGTTCCTGCACTGGTAGTCGCGGTGCATGAATACGGGTCTTTCGCGCGCGAGCGTCGAGGCGATGAGCTGCCGTTCTCTTTCCCACGATTCGGGAACCGGAACCGGGCAGAACCCGGCGACGAACTCGCGCATAAAATAGTCGGTCTCGCCGAGAAGCGTCGCCTCATCGAAGAGCCGCTCGCGCAGGAGCCCCTCGCGCGTCATCGCTGCTGTGGCCGAAGTCTCGAGCTCGACGAGGATGTCGAGGGCGCGCGCGTAGTGCGTCTCCTCTTCGACGTGGGAAGCCGTTTCGAGGACTTTTTCGAGATGGACGTCGCCCAGATCCTCCATGAGAATGATGCCGCTCTCCCTGTCGAAGGCATAGATCCCGGGCGCGCCCACCTGGAAGCGGGCCAGAAAACGCGCAAGCTCGACGTATGAATCGAGCTCCCATCCGCCGCCGGGTTGGGAGAGTACTACGGCCGTGCGTCCGCCCCCCGCGAGCCTGAAGAAACGCCGGTCGGAGCCTCCCTCGGCGACGGCGGAAAGTGTCGCGCCGCAAGCGAGCTCATCGAGTCCGGAGCGCCGGGCCAGGTCCCTGGCCGATTCGGCGATGCTCTGCATGCGCGGATCAATCGTCATCATCGACCACCCGATGCCTTGAGAACGCCCCCGGGGAACAGTATCTCGTTCGAGTGAGCGCTGCCGCGAGCGACGATCGTGTCTTCGAGGACCACGCAATCCTCTAGATATGCGTCCCGTTCGACGACCGCCCGTCTGCCGATCTCGCAGAATCCACGCCAGATCGCCCCCGGATCGACCGCCGCCCCCTCACCGGCATGGAGCGGAAAAGGCGCGTCCTCTATCGCTGGATCGAAACGTGCCCTGTCGATCAGGATCGCGCGGTGGATGCCGAGGTAGCCGGAGGGGGAGCCCGTCTCTCCCCAAACGTATCGAGCGTCATTCGCGGCGGCGTTCCATCCGAGCACGGAACCCGGGCGCCTTTCGATCATCGTTCTGAGAATCGGTACCAGATGCCCCATTCCTCCTCGCGGGAAGTAATCGAGGGACTCGCTCGATAGCACCGCGAGTCCAGTATAGCCGAGCAGGCGCACGCCGCTATGCGGTGGGGTGGCCGCACCGATCGCCACAATCGCGCCATCGGCGCCGACGGCGACGTTCGCGGTTGGTCCAGCGGGGACGAGCACCATCGTCACGAGCGCTCCCCGCTCCCGGTGGAGCGATATCGCGCCACGGTACTCTATGTCCGACAGCGCGTCCCCGTTATGCAGAAGAATGACGTCGGAGCCTCCGATATCCGCCGCCATGTTTCCTATGCCGCCCCCCGTGCCGAGGAGCTCTTCCTCACGGTGGAACCGTAGGGGCCATCCCCTGCCGGCGGCGAACTCCTCGATACGCGCGCTCAGGTGGAAGAGATTGCAGTGTATCTCCGAGGCGCCTTGACGCAAGAGCTTGCGCACGAGAACTTCGAGAAGCGGCGTGCCGAGAATCGGCAGGAGAGGTTTCGGGATCTTCTCGGTGATTGGCAGCATCCGCTCGCCGTGTCCAGCGGCGAGGATGACTCCCGAGGTTTTCGCTGTAGTGTCGTTCATTGGCGTCAATAAAGGAGAAACGGCTTTCGTTTTTTCATGAACAGCGCCTCATCGTCTCGCCATGCGTCGAAAAGGAGGAGAGGGTCCTTTCCCGCATCGATCGTCTCCCTGAGCGCGGCGCTTCCGGAGATGATGTCGATGGGCGGAAGCTCATATTCATACTCGTAGGGCGGGCTCTTCCACCGGAACCGGCCGGGATACAGCCTTGCCGCGGCCGCGATGATCGCCGCCCCGCAGCGCACCGGCCGAAACCGCGACCGGTCCGTGACGTGGATCTGCACGCCGCCGCAGGTTTCATCCGCGTACTTGTCCCACGTGGGACGAAACAGAAGGGGGCGGAAGACTACGCCTTCGAGGTTCGAAGACGACAATTCGCTGACTAGCGCATCCGGCTCGATCCACGGCGCGCCGAGGATTTCAAAAGGCCTCGTCGTTCCCCTGCCCTCGGAGATGTTCGTTCCCTCGAGCATGACCGTGCCGGGATAGACGAGCGCCGTATCGATCGTCGGCATGTTGGGGGAGGGGAGTATCCATGGCTGGCCCGTTTCATCGAAGAGCATCGAGCGCTTCCATCCGCTCATCCTAACCACGCTGAGAACGCAGCCGGTGCCTTCAACCTGGTTGATCATCGCGAGCGCTTCGCCGATGGTCAAGCCGTGCCGCATTGGAAGCGGATGGAGCCCGACGAACGATTCGAATCTCTCGTCCAGCATCGGACCCTCGACGACCGCTCCGCCGAGCGGATTGGGACGGTCGAGCACGAAGAGCTCTGCTCCGGTCTTCGCGCACGCGCGCAGCATGAGGAGCGAGGTCCAGAGGTAGGTGTATGGACGCGCCCCGACGTCCGGGAGATCGATCACCACGCAATCGAGCCCTTCGAGCTCGCCCGGCCCGGGCGAGCGCCGTTCTCCGTAGAGGGAGCGGACGGGAACGCCGAGCGTGGGATGCTCGTATCCCTTCCATTCGATCATGTTGGCCTGAGTGTCGCCGCAGAGACCGTGCTGGGGCCCGAAGATGGCCGCGGGCCGGATGCCGCACGAGAGGAGCACGTCGATCGTCGATTGAAGGGAGCGCGAAGCCGAGGCGGGATTCACCAGGAGCCCGGCGCGTTTTCCCGCGAGGATTCTGCACGATTCCCTGAGGATTATATCGCAGCCGGTTTCGATCACGTCATTGAGCGGCTTATCCGGGGCGGGCGCGGCGCCCGCCCCGATGTTCCGTTGTGATTAGAAACTCCAGTCGACGACTCTGAGCGTATCCGAGCCGCCGCCGTCTATGTTGACTATCTGGACGGGGCCGACTCCGGGCGCCAACCACATTATTTGATGGACCTCTCCCTCGTCAACGGGATTTCCGTGCAGATACATCGTATATGAACCGATCAGGTGATGGATCGTGCAGTTCTTGAATGTGCCGTAAAGCGCATCGCAGACGAGATCGACCTGCGACGCCTCAACCTCCATGTGCCCGGACAGGTCCATGGTCATCGAGTCGCTGATGGAAGCTGTCGTAGAGAAGGTCCAGCTCTGGCCGAGGTAGTTCTCGACTGGGAGCTTGACATAGGGGATCGCAGTGTCCCAAATCATCGAGAAATCATACTCGCCGTCGTGGTATTCATCACGTCCTAGATGCTGGATCTGGGTCGATGTCTTCTTCAGGTGGACGACCTCCTGCGTATCTCCCTTGCTGTCCTGGAACACCTCGTTGAATGCGCCGGTGCTCTGGCTGTAGTTGCGGAAGGACATCGTGGCCTCGCCGTCTCCCGACTCATAGTACCATGTGTTGTTGTTCGCCACTGGGAACGAGGTGGCGGTTCCCGTCGTTGTGAACTCGTACGAAGTCGGATTCGGATCGATAGGATTGCCCGAGGCGTCCGTCACGCCCCTGAAGTTGACCCAGTACGTGCAGCCGGCCGCCAGGCTGCCGGTGACGGGGACGGTGAGTGTGGTGTAGCCCGCGTTGAAGGTCACGTTGTCCCTCGCGAATTTGTTGACTCTGGCAT
>JAQTVX010000048.1 GCA_028706585.1 Candidatus Krumholzibacteriia bacterium
ACGACGCCGAATATATTCGCCCTCGGTCGCGAGTCCTCAGTGCTTCTCAATCACTTGAGCTCCGGTAACCAGACGACCTGCGGGATCTTCGGTCTGTTCTACGGGCTGCATCCGACGTACTGGACGGCCGTGAAGGCGAACAGCGCCTCCATTGATAATCCCATTCTCATCGACGTTTTGAAGAAGCGCGGCTACGCATTCGGCATCTTTGCCAGGTCGAACTTCGAGCGCCACAAGATCAAGGACACGATCTTCAATGGCATCGAGGTGCACGAGGAGTTCGCCGGAAGGACCATCCCGGAGCAGGACATGGATATGAACCGGCAGATCATAGGATTCATGGAGGATCAGGCGCGACTCGGGAAGCCATTCATGGCTCTCGCTTTCTACAAGTCGTGCCATGCGCCCTACGAATACCCACGCGAGCACGCGATTTTCGGAGACACCAAGAATGTGGGTTTGACCCTGACCGGTGACACCGATCCAGCCCCGTACTTGAACGACTACCACAATGCGGTCCATTTCGTTGATGCGCTCGCGGGCGAGATCATCGACGGCCTGAAGGCGCTGGGCGTGTTGGAGAGAACGGTGGTCGTCGTCACGACGGATCACGGCGAATCGTTCAACGAGGGCGGGGCCAATTTCTGGGGCCACGGCAGCAGTTTCACCCAGGATCAGATCAAGGTGCCCATGATTCTCCATGCTCCCGGACGGCCGCCGCAGCGGATCGAGCTGAGGACGTCGCATATCGACCTGGCTCCGACTCTTCTCCACGATTATTTCGGCTGCACGAGCGACGTCCGAGAGTACAGCAACGGAAGAAATCTTTTCGACGGCACGCAGGGCCAGCGGCCGCTCGTAATCGGCAGCTACGTTACCCATGCCTTCGTTTTCGGGGATGACGTGTACGAGATTCTTCCCGCATACACGAAAAAGTACAAGTTGAACGACGTGCGTGAGGCGGCGTCCCAGCCCCCCGCGGATGCACTCAAGACGGTCATGGACGAGATCAACCGATTCATAGCTCGATGATCCATTGTTCTGGCCCGTCGCCTCGATTCGTTGCCGCGGCAGAGGTAAAGCGCGTGCGACGGTTCGCGATGGTTGTTTGACCGGTCCGGAAGCCTTTGCTAGAATAGCCGCATTGTCTCCGTGGGATTGAGGAGAGAGAGCGGGCCAATGACGGGTTGTTTTTTCGTATCGGATCTGCACGGCAAGGTGGAACGCTATCGAAAGCTCTTCGACGCGATTGCGGCCGAGGAGCCGCGCGCCGTTTTCATCGGCGGAGATATCCTGCCCAATTTCGGCTACGTGGACACGCAGGATGATTTCCTCGAGGATTTTCTATTCGCCGAGCTGGTCCGCCTGCGGATCGATCTCGGCGAAACCTACCCGAGTGTGTTCATTATCCTCGGAAACGATGATGGGCGCGCCGTCGAAAAGTCATTGATAGAAGCCTCTGCGGACGGTCTCCTGTCCTATATGCACGGGAGGAAGGGATTGTTCGAACGGTGGACCGTGTACGGGTACTCGCACTCCCCGCCAAGCCCTTTCTTGCTCAAGGACTGGGAACGGTACGACGTTTCCCGGTTCGTCGATCCGGGGTGCGTCTCTCCTGAGGAGGGGATGCGAACCGTGCCGATCTCGCCCGATGAGGCGCGGTTCGAGACGATCGCCCGGGATCTCGAAACGCTCGCGGGGTCGGACGATCTGGAGAACGCCGTGTTCCTCTTCCACGCGCCGCCCCACAAGAGCAATCTTGATCGCGCCGGTCTCGATGGACGGCACGTCGATCACGCGCCGCTCGACGTGCACGTGGGGAGCATCGCGATCCGCCGCTTCATTGAAACGAGGCAGCCGCTTCTCACCCTTCATGGCCACGTACACGAATCGGCGCGGATCACCGGTTCCTGGCGCGAGCGCTTCGGGCGCACCGTCGCGCTGTCGGCGGCGCATGACGGCCCCGAGCTCGCCCTGGTGCGTTTCGATCTTGAAGATCCCGCAAGCGCCGCGCGGGAACTTCTGTAACATTATATGGCACAAGTGATTACGATTTTTTCTTCATAGGGAGCGGACGGGCCGCGTCGGTCACGGCGCCTATCTTCACCGCAAAACTGGTCTTTTTCCGGATATCGTCATCCGTGATTATGTGGACGTCGAGAAGGCCTCCTGTCCGGTAACCGGTCTGCAGGTAGTTCATTTCATCCAGGCAAAGGCTCCAACCCTCGAGCCAGAGCACGAGCTCTTGGCGCTGCGGTTCCGTGCCGCGAAAGTGGACGATGATGTCTATGTCGCTGCCGAGCCCGGCGGTTGCATTCTTCGTGCTACCGAACACGTAGAATCCGGCAACGCCGAAACGTTCCGGGTCGAGTTGCGACGCGATGTGCTCCGCCATGCGGAGTCGCCATGTCCAAAGGTGATCGCTCGGCCTGCCGCCGTCTATGCTCGGCGTATCGATGCGCTCTCCCCCGGACTCCGGCGCGGCGAGAATACCTACAGCTTCTCCAAGCTCGGCGTTCATCAGGACTTTCAGGATCTTACCGCTGGTCGCCTGCGGGACATCGATGAGCCGCACGACGTCGGCTAGGTGGGCGAACTCAGGCAGTACCTCGGGCAGAATATTAGGCGCGCCTAGAAGGAAACACTCGTTGAAGACGATTCCATCGTCATCGGGGAAGAGCGGCAGATAGCGAATCTGCCCCTCCACGAGATCCTGGAAGAAGTGCGTGCCGAAGGAGAGGTCGGGCATGTAGTTGCCCTTCTTTCGGGCGATTTCGATGAGGACGGCCGTGTTGTTTATATCGGAGTATGTGACGTTCACCCCGAGCTTGATGTCTCCGCGGCTTCCCCATCTGCCTGGTCCCATGAGGATGAATTGCCGCTTGGGGAGAAGCTTGTTGAGATGCCCCACGGCCCTGCCGACGGCCACGAGATCCTCGCGCTCGGAAAGCTCTCCATACTTGAGCGGATCGACATAGACGATGTGCGTGATGTCCGGAACGCGCCCGTTCGAAATATATCGCTTCGCCGAAAAAATGGCCCTATCGGCAGGGATATCCTGTGGTATGGGAGCGGGAGCGCTGGCCTGCGAAAAACTCTGCGGACGGCACTGCAGAAGGTAGAAATCGGTTCCGTCGTGCGCAAACTCGATATCGACTGGTGCGCCGAGCTTCTCCTCGAGCAGCTTGAGGATGCCGTGGACCTGTTTCACGAAAGGCGTCTCGCCGATGAGACCGTCCAGAGTGAATGGAAGGTCATCATGCTCGAAATCAATGCTCATCGCCATTGGCTTCCGCAGGCTGTGTCCGTCGTAGATCGAGACCATCTTCTCGACCAGCGGGAGCTCGGCGCCGTGCAACCGCAGCAGGTCTCGCGCGTCAATCGTTTCGAAGGAGTTGGTCTCCAGGTTGATCACGTCGATCTTTTTCGGCGAATAGTAGACGATCTCCTCCGTTGCCACGTTGACGCGCAGGCCCGGCTGCCCCGGCGCGACAAGAACCGGATAATCGTCGCTCACGCGATCCACGGCGCGAGTTCCGAGACCGGGAACCGTGCGGATGAGACCGTCCTCGCGTTTGATCCTGGGGGACCAGCGAAACTCATTTCTGCTGAATGCGACGCCGGCGAAGGAGGGGAGGAAATAGTGCCCCACGCGGCTCCCGATGACTCCCTGGATCATGACCCCCATCTCCTCGCTGAAATCGAGGAGGCCGCGCTCGGCGCGGTACTCTATTGGGTCCGGGCCGAAGGTGGAGGCGTATACCTCGGCAATTGCATCGAGAAGGGCGTCGAGACGCTCCTGTTTGGTGCCCTGGTTCGCGAGGAAGAGGCTCTTGTATTTCCCCGAGAAGGCCGCTCCGAGGCTGTCCTCGAGGAGGCTGGAGCTGCGTATGATGAGAGGCATGCCTTCGAGCTCATCCAGCACCATGGAGAGACCCTGGATGACTTCCGGCGGGAACCGGCTGTTCTTGAACGTGAGGATCACGTGCGGGTATTCGAGGCGAACCTGGTCGATGTCCTTGTACTTCTGCTCGATGACCTCGTCGAGGTTGTTGTACCGCAAGAATCCGAGAAGCACGTCGGATGTGATGTACCAGCTCTTCGGCACCTTCACGTTCGCGAAGAGCGGATCGGTGCCGTATGATTTCTTGATGATCTGCTGCGCGAGGAAGAGCCCCGCGCATTTGCCGCCCAGCTGTCCGTGGCTGTCCGGGGTATAGATGATCCGATCGAGAATCTCGAAGAAATCGCGGATCTCGATATATTTCTTTGCGACGTTGATGAAAATGAGTTGTCGCGAGAGAAACCGAGTGATAAGGGAAACGACCACGCCTTTTCTCGCTGCCGGCGATAGATCGCTGCCTTTGGGCGACGTGTCCCGGTACTGCCGGAGCGCGCCGATCACCTCGGCGAGACTGATGTTGGGGTTGCCGACGCGCAGAAGGTATCCAAGCCTGTCGTCCTGAATCCACTTGCGGAGGAAGGCGAGCAGCTGCTCGTTGGTGTATTCCTTCGTGGCGATGTGGAAGATCTCGTCGCTCAGGCGGTCTGTGATCTCGAGCGAATGGATTTGATACGGCTTATTCGCCTCCCATTCGGGTCCTGCCTCGAAATCGAGGTCGGCGGGGGCGAGCGTATTTCGCAACTGCTCCGCCTCGGCGACCCCGCTCCAGCAGAGCTGGTTCAGCATCTTCTCGGAGACGCTTTCGAAAAGGTTTCGGTCGGTATGATGCAGGAGATTGAGGATGACCCTCCATTCACCCGTGCTTTCCCGCGGCTGTTCCTCGCGCCGCTCCTCGGCTGCCTCAAGCAACTGCTGATGGAGAATGAAGTTACCGATCCGATCGGCAACCGTTTTCAGAAGGCGTTTCTCCTGCTTGAGGAAGGGACCCTCGTCGGCGGTGGGCATCTCCTTCGAGTAGAAGACGCGGATCTCGCCTTCCTTTCTGTCCTCGACGAAGATCTCCGCGGTCATCACCCATGGGGTCTCGACGAAGCCGGGGACAAAATAGCTCTCGGATCCTATTGTCAGCTTTGCGTTGCAGATATTCGGATACTGCCATCCCGATGGAATGGTCTCTATGATTCGGCGGAACACCTTGTCCCGCGGCGCATCCGGCTCGACCAGGAGCTCCTCGATGTTGTAGAGGCACTCCAGCTCCTTCTCGCGCTCGCGGAAGAAATGAACGAGATCGTCGGCTTTGTTCTTGCGGTCAGTCATGCATTATCACTCCCCGACCGTTCCGGCCGTCGACCTTGACGATGAGCGGTCTCGCGAGCTCCACGTGCCTCACGAAATGCGTTTCGGAGACGGTCGGCTGTCTCATGAGCCATTTCCAATCGATACGGTACTCGGTCCCGTGCGGGATCGAGAAGTAAAATATCTTGAAGCTCGTCACGTTGTGGAAAAAGTGCGATCCCTGGCTCATGATGATATTGAGGTTTGCGAGCGCGGCTTCGACGATCACTTTCGCCCCCGATATCTGTCCGAAATCGACCGGAATGCCCGCCGGGGGATCCGTCGTGCCCCATCGCCCGAATCCGATGAGCAGGTATGGTTTCTTCGCATCGACGAGCCGCCTGTTGAAGGGTTCGATCTCGGCGGCTATCTGCGGCGTCTTCATCGTGTCGAATCTCTCGGGATTGACAAACACGATGTCCTTGATCGTATCGAGAGAGCCGTTTCCAAGAACGGTTTCCGAGGAAAGGAGCACGCGATCGCCGGAGAGCTCGCCGTCGGAGATATCAACCTCGGCTTGCGAGACGACCATTGGACGAACCTGCAGAAAGCCGAAGCGGGCCGGATCACAGGTCTCCCGATCCAGCGTGAGAGCGAACTCGATCTCGACCATCGCACCGAGCGTATCCTCGCACGCCGACTTGAGCGTTTTCAGAAGATCGTTGAGCGGCAGTATCCGATCCTTCAAGATGGGGGCGAAGTCGATGATTCGCGGCCCCGGCTCCTCGATGCCGCTCGTGACGCGGTCGTCGCGCGCCAGATATGTCGAAGCGAGAAATCGCGTGGTGCCGTCGTACTCGGCATCGCCGAGGTCGTACGTTTCCATGTATTCGGTCTCCTTGATCGGATCATATGCGGTCGGCTTGCCCATGTTGACCGCCCAAAAGGAAGTCTGTGTGTGCTTGAGACGATCGTTCATCGACTTGAACGGCGGGTCCGCGGCCGGGTAGGCCGGAGAGAAAGACCAGGACACTCCCTCGTCAACGATCGTCCTGCCCAGGCCCAGGGCGAGCTCGGCGATGCCGTTCTCCGGCGTGCCGTGCCCGGTGGGGTAGAAGTTGTACGATCGAAGCACCCCCGATATGTGCGGATAGAATCTCTCGCCGAAGCGAGTGCCGACTACCTCCTGAATGACGACGGCCATCTTCTCGTCGATCGTCGCGTGGTGCGTCGCTCTCATGTAGTTCCGGGCCACCTTGAAGAAGGTCGAAGCGTAGACGAACTTGACCGCCTCGACGAGCTTCCGAAAGCGCGTATCGGCGTCGGGCTGGTTGTTCGGCACCATCTTTGTCGCGTATACGCTCGCGAAGGGTTCGAACATCGCGTCCTCCAGCATGCTCGAGGAGCGCACCGCCAGAGGCCTGTGCACCTGCTCGACCAGCGCGCGCAGATCGCCGGCGAGCCGGACGGGGATGTCAGCCCGTTGAAAGGCATGCGCGATTAGATCGTCGCGCGCATCGGAGTACGCGATCTCGAAAAGGCCGTTCTGCTTCATGAAGAGGTCGAAGAACTCGGTCGTGATTACGGTCAGCGTCGGGATGTCGACCGAAATGGCCGGTTCGAAGGACTCCTTGAGCTTCGACTCGAGGATTCCCCGCATCCGCGCGAGACCATGTGCCTTTCCGCCGAGCTCTCCCGAGCCGATGTAGGTGAAGCGATCGGCTCCGGTGAAGAAACACCGGTCGAATCGCGTGAGCGACTTATGATGGGGACTGTAGGGTTTTCTCCGCATGTGGCATTTCCGCGGTCAGCATCACCGGAAAGCGGTCCGGCACAAGATCCGCACGCGGCGCCGTCCGGACTTTGCAGCACGGCGCCGCGCGGAATCGTCAATCGTTTCGATGGATCACAGCCGTTCTGTCAGGTGCCTATACCCAGCCGCGATCCTTGCACGCCTGAGCCACACGTCCGACGGCGATGACGTATGCCGCATCGCGCATATATAGCTTCCGCTTCTTCGCGAGCTCGCTCACGGCGTTGAAGGCGGAGGTCATCTTCGTATCGAGCTTGCCGAGGACTTCGTCCTTTTCCCAGTAGTAGTTCATGTTGCTCTGCACCTGCTCGAAGTAGCTGCACGTGACGCCACCAGCGTTGGCCAGCAGATCCGGTATCAGGAATATGCCTCGTTCCTTGATCACATTGTCCGCCTCGGGAGCCGTCGGGCCGTTGGCGCCCTCGGCGATAATCTTGACGCGGTCGCTCATCTTGCCCACGTTGTTCTTGGTGATCTGATTCTCGAGCGCGGCCGGGATGAGAATGTCGACATCCTGCTCGATCCACGCCTCGCCGGGAAGAACTTCGTATCCGATCTTCTTCGCCTTGTCCTTTTCGATGCCGCCGAAGCGGTCGGTGATGCCGCGCAGCGCGCCGAGGTCGATGCCGTCCTCTTTGTAGAAGCTGTAGGATGTCTGATCCTTCTGGTCCCAGCAGGACACGCAGACGACCTTTCCCCATATCTGCTGGTAGAGCTCGATCGCATACTGGGCGACGTTGCCGAATCCCTGCACGCTCGCCTTCGTATCTCCCGGCGGAATATTGAGCTCCTTGAGAGCCTCGCGGACCGTGAAGATCACGCCGTAACCGGTGGCCTCGGTTCGGCCCAGCGAACCGCCCATGCCGACGGGCTTTCCGGTAATGAATCCGGGGAGTCTCGCCCCATGAATGGTCTCGAACTCGTCGAGAATCCAGAGCATATGCTGGGCGCTGGTCATGACGTCGGGCGCGGGAACGTCGCGGAGCGGCCCCATGTCTCTAGCCAGCTGTCTGACCCAGCCGCGGCAGATCTGTTCTTGCTCGCGCATGCTCAGGTTATGCGGGTCGCATACGACGCCGCCCTTTCCGCCTCCGAGCGGGATGTCGACGACGGCGCACTTCCATGTCATCCACATCGCGAGCGCACGTACCGTGTCGATCGTCTCCATCGGATGGAAACGGATGCCCCCTTTTGCCGGGCCGCGCGCGTCGTTGTGCTGCACCCGGAAGCCGCGGAACACTTTCACGGTTCCATCGTCCATCTTGACCGGGATGCTAACGTGGTACTCCCGAAGGTTGTAGCGGAGAAGATCCTTCGTCGCTCCGTCGAGCCCGATAAGATCGGCAACGCGGTCGAATTGAGCCTGCGCCATTTCGAAGGCATTGTAAGATTTATTCGCCATCTTTCCCGTCCTTTCTAGATAGCCATGACATATGTAATCAAACTACAGCCTCGAAGGACAAAAATCAAGAAGGAAGCGTTCCATTTTGTCTCGGGTGAATCTCGCTAACGGTTTGTAAAATAATCGCTAACGCCCATCACTCGATGCAGGGCCGCAGTCCTTTGCCCCTCTCACCGGTCGGCCCCAGAAGAGGGGACTTGCGGGCTTCTGGACGTCTACTTTTTTGCCGCCGGCTTGAATAGCGTGTCCAGCAGCGTGCCGTCCCGCCACTCGATGACCTCGACCGGTGTGTCGCTCGGCTCGTTCGTCGGCGGGGTCTTTCCCATTTCCGCGGCCTTCCTGACAGAGAGGTCGTGAAGCTGCTCGATCGTCACCACGTTCAGGCCGTGAGCCTTCGCGTTCTCCCGGAGCGTCTTCATGTAGGGGCTCTTGCTCTTCGGGTTGAGGGCGATGTATTCCTCAGTCACGGCGACGTCGATGACTTCGCCCGGCAGCGACACCGTGTAGACGTCCCTCACGATGCGAGGGAAGCTCTTGCCTTCCTTGCCGGTCGCGATCGGGAGGAACATAATGGTCATCTTCGAGCCGGCCGCGACTCCCTGAGCGCCTCCGATGCCGCCGACGATGCGGCCTCCGGCGCAGATGCTGTTCACGTTGAAATTGACGTCCATCTCCAGGGTCGTGAGAACGGAAACGTCGAGCATGTTGACGGCGTTTTCCTTGTTCGACATGTCGTCGTACTCGCCCGTCGAGATCTCGCAGTGATTGTGGTCGAGCAGCATCGACGAGATGACCTTCTCCGACGGCTCGAAGCACTGGCCGTGGAGAAGATTCTGGATGCAGCCGTCCTTCAGCATGTCGACGTGGAGCGACGTGCAGCCGCCGATCGCGAATCCCGCCTTTATGCCCTTCTGCTTGAGAATCTTGTGGAGCTCATCAAGCACTATGAGGCCGGCGCCAGAGCCGACCTGGAAGTTGAAGCCGTCGAAGATCACCTCGGCCGATTCCATCACCTTCATGACCTGCGCCGCGATTTGCGAGTTGAATTTGTTTGCCCTGATCTTATCGATATCGAGCGTGCCGGAACCTACGCCCGAGGCGTCGCCCGGATTATCGACTTTCACCACATAATCGATGTCGCACATCGAGAGTGAGCGCGGGAATACGTAGCGCTCCGAAACCTCTCCCGCCATCAGGCACGTGCTCTCGGCCCAGAGCGTATCGGCGAGAAACAGCCCGAGGGGTCCGACCCAGTGTTCGCTCTTGCCCAAGAGACCGTTCGCGTTGCCCCATTGGTCGGCAATGGGCACGGGGCCGAATGCGAGCTTGACCTTGATCTCGCCCGTGTGGAACTTGCGTACCCGGTTGCCGTGGCCGACGCCGGTCACGACCCATGGCAGGAACTCGCCGGCCGTCAGATACTTGCCCATCTCGCGATAGCAGTTTCCGACGAGCCCGCCGATCGTGCCGTCCTTGATGGCTTCGGGGAGCCACGGAACGCATACATCGAAAAAAGCGTTGCCGAGGATCTTGATGTCCTTCTTGCCGCACTTCTTGAGAGCCTCGACGACGAGCTTGAGACAGTGATCCCCTTCGCGGTAGTAATGCGGATACGAGATCCAGTCGCCGTCCTTGAGGATGGAGACTACCTCGTCGAGCGTCGTCACCTTGCTCTCGCCATGCCTCGCTCGCGCCTTACCGGGGCGTCCCATCCAAGTGTCATGATAGGAAGGATCGTACGCTTCCTTGAACGGGCGCTTCTTTATGCCATTGACCTCGATCGGCACCTTTCTCCCGATTGCATTCTTGACGAAATCCATTCCAACCTCCCGGGTAGCGCTTATGCGATATGAGGAATTCCCTAATAGTTTAATAATTCAGAGATTTCTGTCAAGGGGTAATCGTACGGACCTCACGCGCGAGTCCATGCAGGCGGTCGCACGATGGAGTCCGGTCGGCCCTTTCGGGCGCATAATTTCTTGACAAGGGCGAATCATCCTAATACATTGGAAAGTCTTAGTGCTCTTGCTTTGATTTTGCTTTGTAACACGCGAATCAATCCAACGAGACCAAACCGTACAGGAGGTTGCCATGGCAGAGCAGAAAAAAACTATTACTTCCATGCTCGATGAGCGGAGGGTGTTCAATCCCCCAAAGGGCTTTTCCCAGAAGGCGCATATCAAGAGCATGGATGAATACAAGAAGCTCTATGGCAAGTCAGACAAGGATCTCGAGGGCTTCTGGGCCGAGCAGGCGAACATTCTTCATTGGTTCAAGAAGTGGGACAAGGTTCTCGACAACGGCAAGGCCCCCTTCGTGAAATGGTTCGTCGGCGGCAAGACCAACATCTCCTACAACTGTCTGGATCGCCACCTGGCGAAGAAAGCCGATAAAGTCGCCCTCATTTGGGAAGGCGAGCCGGTTGGAGACGCGAAGAAATACACGTACAAGGAGCTTCATCGCGAGGTTTGCAAGTTCGCGAACGTGCTCAAGGCGCACGGGATCAAGAAGGGCGACCGCGTCAATCTCTACCTCCCGATGATTCCGGAGCTTGCTATATCGATGTTGGCCTGCACGCGCA
>JAQTVX010000311.1 GCA_028706585.1 Candidatus Krumholzibacteriia bacterium
CGTCCAAGGCGTGCGCTAGCCGCTCCAGAATGAGACCTTTCCGTGGCTCGCCCATCGCGAGAAAATCCTTCAGCGATCTTTCGCCCTCCGCCGAGCGCCCGCGCGGCGAGAGCGATATCACGAGCGCCGGCGAAGCGGCCTCCTCGAGACCGTCGTCCGGCGTGATGGAGCAGTCGACAAACGGCGCTTCGCCGAGCCATTCCGCCATCGCCTCCGCCGCGCTGAAGACGTACTCCCTGAGGCGCGAGGGGCTCGTTAGCGCCGTGCAGTCCGCCGAGCGGAGCTTGAATCCCATGATCAGGCCGCCCTTCTCGGCCTCGGCGAGAATCGCGTTGATCTCCCTGCCGATCCGGATCAGCGATCTGCACGCATCGATCTCGCCGGAGTCGATCATGAAAACCTTTTGAAGCTCGTCGAACGAGCTGATCAGCTTCTCGATGTTGCGGCACCCGATATCGAGAAACCGCTCGCGCCCGGCGACGTCGAGCGGCTCGTCCTTCTCGCTGAGAATCATGATGGCGTTCCGCGCCGACGTGAGCGGGGTCCGCATGCGATGGGAGAGATAGGTCGCGAAGCGCGAATGGAGCTCGTCCAGCTTGCGCCATTCGGAGAAATCATGCATGAGGACCAGGTACGCGCGACCGGGCGCCGAGTTTGGGCACTCGTGGACCTCGAAGCCTATCAAAAGGCTTTCGGCCCCGCCCCCCGTTTTCGACACGTCGATGAAGGTCACGTTCGACCCCTCGCCGCGGCTTTTCATGCACCGAGCCGCGAGGTCTCCCCGTTCGAGGATCCGTCCCACGTCACCGAGACTCGCGGCATCGAGTATGTCGCGCGCCCGCTTGTTCGCGTAGAACGGAACGCACTCCTCGTCGAGCAGGATGGCCCCCTGATTCACCGGCTCCAGCGCCGAGCTCAACGCCTCCATCGACGGAAGCGAGCGGCGGGCGCGGATCCTTACCTTCTCGATCAGAAGATCTATATCGCCCTCTTTCACCGGTTTCGCGATGACTTCGTCGGCGCCGCGCGCGATCGCGGAAACGAGATCCGAGCGCTCGCGCGAGGCGGTCACCACGACTATCGTTCCGCGGTAACCGCGCGCACGGGCCTTCGCCGCGAGCTCCGCGCCGTTCATCAGCGGCATCTCCAGATCGGTGAATATGTATGCCGGAGCGGCTTCGGGAAGCTCATCGATGAGGCGCTTCGGATCGTCGAAGCGGACAGGCTCGACGCCGCTCCGCTCGAGATGCAGTCCGAGGATCTGCGCCATGAGACGATCGTCATCGATGACAAACGCCGTCTCACGGCTCGCGCCCTGCGCAAGCTCGCGCGTCGCCTGCATCGTTTCGACGGACTCGTTCGGCATCCGGTCGTCTCCTTTCGCCAGTGCTGCGGGCTATGCCAGACCCTGACCGGCCAAACGCAAGGCTCGTGCCCTGATTGGCGGGGAGCGACGCAGGCGTTCGCACACGTTTGTTCTACTATAGGGAATTATTGGAACTGCACCCGGTTGCAATATGCACTTACGGTTGGGACGAATCGGTCGCCGGAGCAGGCGCATCGGCCGCGCTCTCGCTCGATTCGGACTTCTGCTCCGGCCGACTGTAAGGCAGGCGGTACGTCAACGTGAAGGAAACGCTCGAATCGAAGACCCGGGCCCCGCCGTCCCCCGCTTCCAACGCTCCGGCGAGCTCTAGCATCAGCTGCTGCGAGACATCGTGGCCGATCGAGAGTAGGTACATGCTCCTCTCGTCGCCGTTGTCGTAGCGCACGAAGAAGGCAGCCGCCTTCAGCGAGACGATCTTCGGAACTCGCATTCCGGCCGACGCCCCTACGGTCACGCGAGCGTCGTTCGAAAAATACTCCTCATGCAGCGACTGTCCTCCGATCGTGCGGAGGACGGCCCCCCGGATGGCCATTCCGCTCTTCGTGAAACGCACCTCCAGACCGGCATCCCCTTCAAGAGAGGCGTTGGAGAAGGGTCGGAGACCTTTAGACCCGCTCGGGATCCTCAGGTCGCCGCGCAGAAAGAGCCCCGATGCATCGAGCGTATCGCCGGCGATCCGCGCCGTCGCGCGAAGCATCATATCGCCCATGCCGTAGGCGGTCCCGGTCGGTTTCTGCAGGGCGGGGAACTGGAAATCGAGCCGCACCTCGTACCGCCGCGCGGGGCGCACCGCGAAAGCGCCCGTGAGGAGAGAGGCGTTGTACGGCCCCAGATCGCATTCGCTCTGCCTGAAGAGAAGCGTTCGAGCGGAATCGCCCGCCGAGAAGAACGAAGGGAGATCGTCGTAGAGACCGGTCGCGCCGGCGCTGCGGGCCGTAAGTACGGCCGCAACGGCTACGATGGAGATCAGGAAGGACGTGAGTCTCAATTGACAGCCCTTCTACGCCACGCCCTCCAGCAAGCGGGTTTTTCCCTGGTTCACGAAATGAACGAGAATCGTCTTGCGGTGTCCCGCGAGAGTTTCTTTGGCGATCACCTTTCCATAATCGTTCCACGAGCGGTGGTAGATGACCTCTCCTACCTCGTACTCGCCGGATTCTTGATACTCGCGCGCCTCATCCGTGGAGAGATCCTCGATGGAGATATCCTCCGTGGCCCTGCGGGATTCCTCCTTCTCGTTCTCTTCGGCCTCGGCGACTTCTTCCTGATTGAGCATGTGCGGCAGATACCCGCGACATCCCGGACAATTGAGCCATATGACGTCCTGGTTCTCGGCTTCCTCAACGACCGGCATGTCGAACGTCTTCTTGCACACCGAGCAGTACTGCTCGATGGTTCTC
>JAQTVX010000049.1 GCA_028706585.1 Candidatus Krumholzibacteriia bacterium
TTCTCTACCGCTCCGGCCCCGAAGAACAGGCAGCTCTTGTAGATTGCGTTGTTGAGCATGTGAAAGAGGCCGCCCACGATCGCGATCGGGATTCCGCTACCGACGCCGAGAACCATGTAGCCCACCTGGCTCACCGCGTGGAACGAGAGGAGCTTCTTGAGATTGTGCTGCACGAGCGCCATCAGGACGGCGAAAATAATCGTGACGGCGCCTACGATCATCATGAGCATCGACAGCGGCGACCCCGCCTGAATCGCGAAGATGTCGATCGAAATGCGGGCGAGAAAGTAAATCGCGATGAGCTTGTCGAGCGCCGCCGGCAGATACGCCATGACGGAAGCGGGGGTCGAGATCGCGATCGCCGGCACCCACGACTGGAAGGGCATCCCGCCCGCCTTCGCGAGCGCGCCCACGAAAAGCAGTATGAATGCGACCGTGCCGAGCGGCGTCGCAGTCGAGATCGAGAGCTCCGAGATCGCGAGCGTCCCGGCCTGCACCCAGACCAGGACTACGCCGAGGAGCATCGCCGCGTCGCTGAGGCCGAGGATCGTGAAGGCCTTGGCGGCGCCCTTCTCGTGATCCTTGTCTCCCATGTTCGTCATGTAGAAGAGGATCGCCGTGAGCGCCTCCCAGAACATGAGCAGCACGAGGAGATTGTCGGCGAGCGCTATTCCAGCCGAGGCGGCGAGCGCCCAGAGCATGAATGAGTAGTAGATGCTCGACTTGTCCTTGCTCCAGAGATATCCGAGCGAATAGACGATCGAGAGCACGGCGAAGATCGCCGTGAAGAGCAGGATGAACGCGCTGAAGCTGTAGAGCCTGAGAGAGAAAGCGAACGGGAACGCCCCCGCGAGGTTGAAGAGCGAGACCGAGTACAGGATGTCCCCGGCGCCGAAGAGCGCCATAGCACGCAGCAGCACGTAGACCGCCGCGGCCAGCGCCACGATGCCGGCCACGATCTTTCCCCGGCGCGGGATGAAGATCGGGATGATCCCCGCAACCGCTGGAATTACTATTGGATACAACAGTTCGTGCATTTCCTCGGCTCCGAATACGGTAGTCTAGCGGTTCCCGCCGCCCTCGGCAAATCTTTTTCTGATCAGTTCCGTTTTCTCGTGGCTCAGCCTGACGAGATCGGCCTCGGTGAGGACGCGCCTCGTTCCGTCCCGCCGGTCGACGATGCCGACGCGCTCGGTGCACGAGTAGCACGGATCGACGGCCGCCGTGATGAGACCGGCGTCGGCCACGGTATTGCCGAGCACGCTCAGCTCATTCGTCAGAATGTTGTTGAAGCTCGGCGCCCGCACCTTGTGTCTCATCGGCATGTTGCCTCCGTTCGAGCGGACGTAGTGGAACACCTCGCCGCGCGGGGCCTCGTAGGCGCCGATGCCTTCGCCCGGAGGCACTTCCTTGATCTCGATGCTGATGTCCCCGGGCTTCGTGTCTTCGATGAGCTTGAGGCACTGCCGGATGATCTTGATCGATTCGAAATTCTCGAGCTGGCGCACGACCGCCTTGTCGAATACATCGCCGTGCTCGCAGAGTATCACGTTGAATTTTACCTTGTCGTAGGCGTCGATCGGGTGATCGCGCCGTATGTCCACGTCGTAGCCGGCCGAGCGCGCCGTCGGGCCGAGCGCGCCGTAGAGGCGGCACTGCGCCTTGTTGAACACGCCGACCCCCTTCGTGCGCGCGTGGATAACGGGGTCGTCGACGATCGCTTTGGTGAGCATGTCGTTGTTCTTCTCGAGCGTGTCGAGGAGCTTGAGAACGTTCCCGATCTCCTCCTGCGGCAGATCTCGGCGCACCCCGCCCGGTTTCATGACCGCGTAGTGGTTACGGTTGCCGGTGACGGCCTCGAGAACGTCGAGGATCGGCTCGCGGAAGCGCCACGTCCACATGAAGACCGTGTTGTATCCGAGGAAGTGCCCGGCGAGGCCGGTCCAGAGAAAATGGCTATGCAGCCGCTCGAGCTCGGCGACGATGCACCGGATGAACTGGGCCCGAAGCGGCGGCTCGACCCCGCAGAGATCCTCGACCGCCTTCACGTAGGCGTAGGGATGAGAGCACGAGCAGATGCCGCAGACGCGCTCGACGAGGAAGGGCACCTGATCCCAGGTCTTGTGCTCGGAAAGGAGCTCGATCCCGCGATGGCTCCACCCGATCGTCATGTCCATGCCTATGACGCGTTCTCCATCCACGTGCAGCTCGAAGAACTCGGGCTCCTCGAGTATCGGATGGAACGGGCCGATCGGGATTTTCTTAACCATCGTGCTTCACCTCAGGGGTTCTTGCCTTTGGGCGGCCGGCCCGCCACATCGTCCGCGCGCGCATCGCCGTCGTCGCGCTGCCTGACCGTCTCATGCTCGTCCTTGACCTCGCGCTTGGCGGCGTAGTAGTCCGCGGGGCGGTTGTCGGCGCGGAGCAGCGGCCGGAGGTCCGGATGATTGCGGAACTTGACCTCGTACATCTCGAACATCTCGCGCTCGATCCATTTCGCGCCCGGAATCACGGGGCTGATGGAGTTGAGCGTCGGATTCGGCTTCGCGGCGAACGTCTTGATCGTGACGAAATAATGTTCGCGGTCGAACGGGAAGAAGAACATGACCTCGACCCCGTCGCGGCTGTCGACCGCGAGGCCCGTATCGAAGCGGGCGTCGAGATCGTTGAAGAGGAACCGCGCGAGGTCCACCCAGATCTCGTTTTCCGCGTACACGTACACCCGACGCGGCGACCGCTCGGCGATCTTCACCTTCGCTCCGAACTTCTCCGCGATGCGTTTCTTTACTTCTTCACGTTCCATGTCCGGCTCTCTCAAAGCTGGTTCAGGACCTTGACGATTCCCGAAATGATCGTTTCCGGTTTCGGCGGGCACCCCGGGATATAGGCGTCCACCGGAATGAACTTGTCCATCGGGCCCACGACGTTGTAGCCGTCGCGGAAGATGCCGCATCTGCATCCGCAGGCGCCGAACGCGACGACCTTGATCGGCCGCGGCGCGGCTTCATAGAGGCGCTTGAGCCTGGGGAGAATGTTCTGCGTGACCGGCCCGCTGATCAGGAGCACGTCGGCGTGGCGGACGCTCCCGACCAGCACGACGCCGAAGCGCTCGACGTCGAACCGCGGCGTCAGGCAGTCGAGGATCTCGATGTCGCAGTTGTTGCACGCCCCGGTGTTCACATGGAAAATCCAGGGCGATTTCTTCAGGGCTTTGAGCGCGAGCGACATTCTCTCGAGCCTCCTAGTAACCGATGATCGCGAGGATCATCGCGATCGCCGAAATCGCGAACATCGGTCCCCAGAAAAACCGGACCGCCTGAGCTATCTTGACCCTCGGGTTCGTGTTTTTGATGAGGACCATTATGACCACTATCGCCACGTACTTGAGGACGGAGGTGAGTATCCTCCACCCGGTGAAATTGACGCCGCCCCAGAACACCGTGATGATGAACAGCGGCACGACGAGATACATTATCGCCGTGTTGAGCCGCACGATCGCAAGCGGCGCCCCCGAATACTCTATGTGAGTGCCGCCGGCGATCTCGGTCTCGGCCTCGGGGATGTCGAACGGGAGAAAACCGAGCTTCGCCTGGGCGCAGAATATCGCGACTATGAAGGCGAGCACGCCGGAGACGCTTCCGAGCATGACGCCGTTGTACTGCTGGTACATCAGGATCTTGCCGAACGAGAAGCTCCCGACCTTCACGATCGTCGTCAGAAACGCGATCGTGAGCGGGAGCTCGTACGCGAAGAGGAGCTTCATCTCGCGGGCCGAGCCCAGCGCGCCGAGCGGGTTGCCCGAGGCGCTGCCTCCGATGATCATCGCGAGCGCGGGGATCGTCATGACGTAGAGGGTGACCAGCGTATCGCCGATGAACGTTCTCTCGGGAGCCAGGTTGACGGACCAGAGAATAGTCGAGGCCAGGGTCGCCGCGGCGAGCCCGATGATCGGCATCAGCAGAAATCCCGTCCAGCGCGCGTTCGAGGGCACGATGACTTCCTTGCCGAAGAGCTTGATCGTGTCGGCGAAGGGCTGGAACCACGGAGGCCCGACGCGGAGCTGCACGCGCGCCGAGACCTTCCGGTCGACCCACGTCGTCAGCAGCCCGACCACCGCGGAAAACACGAAGCCGGGGAACACGAGGTACCTGACTATGTACATGACAGCCTGCATGACGCCCCTTCGCTACCTGTTAGGCATGAAGCGGACGAAATACCGTCCGCCCTCGACCGTCCGCTTGTACTTCTTCTCGATCGTAGAGAGCTCCTCGAACACGAGCGCTCCCGACGTGCACGTGGCCACGCAGCGCGGCTCCTTCCCGTCGGCGAGGCGGTCGACGCACAGATCGCACTTGGGCGAGGTGTGCCACGTCGAATAGGGAAGCATGACGCCGAACGGACACGACTGGATGCACGACTTGCATCCGATGCACAGATTCCTCATCCGGACGACCGTGCCGTTCTCGTCCTTCTTTATGGCCTTCTGCGGGCAGACGTTCAGGCAAAGAGGCTCGTCGCAGTGCCTGCAGTGAAGCGGCACCGTGGCCTTCTCGCGGACGCTGCCGTGCTTGAGATGCCCCTGTCCCTGATGCCCCTGCGCGCACGCGGCCGCGCACGAGCGGCACGACGTGCACAGGTTCATATTGATGTAAACTCGCTTTTCCATCGCTTCACTTTCCGCTTTGCCGGCTCAGCCTCACCGGAACGGGCCCGAGCACGATCCCGCCGGCCGCGTCGAGCTTCAACGGGAACAGCTTCCGCACCGCGGGGAAATGGATCGTCGCGGCGGCTACGGCGCCCTCGAGCTTCTTGGTGACCCGGACGGGGAGCACGATCTCGGCGCCCGCGGTCGAGACGTCCGCGCGGTCGCCGTCCTTGAGCCTGTATCTGGCCGCAATCTCCTCCGAGATCATGAGCATCGCGTCGGGGCACGTGATCTCGGACCAGTAGAAATTCCTCGTGATGCTTCCGTCCGCCGCGTGAACAGCCTCGCTCCAGGGGATGAGAACGGCGTTGGCGGAGTCCAGCTCCTTCATGGAGGCGCAGTAGCCGGACCATTCATCGGCCACGCCGTCGGCGGACGCCGAGCGGTCCGTGCGGCGCGCCGGTTTCGCCACCGGCGCGAGCTCGGCGCCCATCTCCTTGGCGAGCATCAGGAGGAAATTCCCCGCGGTCACGGCCCCGGCCAGCGGCGGCATGACTTCGTCGCGGACGAGATCCTCGCCGAACGCCGGAGAGACCGTCCCCTTCTTCTCCATGAGGCTCGCGGCGGGGATGACGACGTTCGCCCGATCGGCGGTCTGGTTCCAGAAGAACTGCGTCGTCACCGTGAAGCGCCTCTCGCGCATCGCCCGCTCCACGGGGGCGGCGGGATACACCGAGAACAGATCCAGCCCGAGGGCGACGAGAGCCTTCAGCTCGCTCTTGGCGAGCTTCTCCAGGCAGTCGCTCTTGCCGGCCGCGGCGAGCACCGAGTAGATGCCCCAGGTGTTCTGCTGCACGAATTGCGGAACGAATGCGCGCTCCCCCGGGCAGAGGCTCGTCAGCGCCTCCGCAAAGGAGAACGCGAGGCCGCAGGCCGATATCCGGGCGAAGATATTCGATATATATGTCGTCACCTTGGCCGCGCCGAGCATCGAGCCCGCCGCCCCGGTGATCGCGCCGCGCGAGACGCCGCCGAGACGTTCGAGCTCGCTCCAATCCATGCCGGAGATCAGCGCGTCCAGCTCGGGGGTGAGCGGCGCCTTGGCCTTTTCGGCGGCCGCCTTCAGGAGGCCAGCCACCACGGCCGTCTCGCCGCCCGGCCTGCAGCGCAGATGCCTGTTGGCGAACCACGCCGTGTGACTCACCTCGGGGCTCACGACGATGACCTCGCTGCCGCGACTGCCGTATTTCCCGCTCAGAACGTTTTTGGCCGTGCAGGGATGCTCGGTGAACGAATCTCCGATAATGAGCGCAACCACGCGATCCCCGGCCGGTTTCGGCCCGGCGGGCTTCACCTTCGAGAAATCCCTCGCGAGGTATGCCCTGAACAGCGGCGTATCGTCGGGCGCGAACAGGGCGATGTTGCTCGTGTGGAGCACGCCGTGCGCGAAATTCACCGCGAGCGCCGCCTCCTCGTTCGTGAGGTTCTCTCCGAGGAGCACGCCGATCGCTTCGCCGCCGGATTCCTTCATTATGTCTTCGAGGTTTTTCGCCGTTTCGGCGACGACGGCCGAGATCGTCGAGCGCTCGCCGAGTATGAAGGGATAGTTGACGCGGCGCGGGTGCGTGAGAAATTCGGCCACCGCGTTCCCGCGGGCGCAGATGCTCCCGCCGAACTTCGAATCCTCGCTCTTGTCCCAGTCCACGGTCATGATCGATTCGGCCGTGAAAATCGGCTCCCGCTCGCCGCCGCGCAGAATGAGCGGGCACGCGAGGGAGCAGAACGGGCAATTCGCCTTGAGTTCCTTCATACGCCGTTCACATCCGCGCGGCCGCGCCGGGCGCCGCGCGATACCGGGCTTCCATTATCCGAACACGTTCGGGACATGTTTTATCTTGTCGTAGCACATGTCGGGGCCGTCCACGCAGAGGTAGTAGTGCCCCACGTTGCATCTGCCGCACTTGCCCATCCCGCACGACATCTTGCGGTTCATGGACAGGTAGATCTGCGGCGGCTTGTATCCGACCTCGAGCAGCTTGAGCGTCACGAACTTGAGCATGATCTCGGGTCCGCACGACACGGCGATCGAGTTCTCGAGATTGAGGTCGAGACCGTCGAGAAGCGTGGTCACGAGCCCGACGTGTCCCGTCCAGTTGGGCGCCGGCACGTCGAGCGTAACCGAGAAATCCACGTTCGGCGCGGCCTTCGACCATTGGTCGTACATGCGCGCGAAGCAGAGCTCCTCGGGCATGCGCGCCCCGTACTTTATCGAAATCCTCTTGTACTTTTTCGGGTTCTCGAGCAGGGCATAGATGAGGGATCTCAGCGGGGCGAGCCCCACGCCGCCGCCCACGACGAGCACTTCCTTGCCCTCCATCTTGTCCATCGGATAGCCCTTGCCGAAGGGACCCCTGAGGCCCACCTCGGCGCCCGGCTTGAGGGCGTGCAGGGCGTCTGTGACCTTGCCGGTCTTCAATATGGTGATCTCCATTTTCTCGCTGACGCTCGGGCTGGAGCTGGGCGTGAACGGGGCCTCGCCGCAGCCGGGCACAGTGAGCTGCATGAACTGGCCGGCCTTGAACTTGATCGGCTGCGAAGGAGCGAGGCAGAACGTCTTGATCGTGGGCGTCTCGGTGATCACGTCCTCCACGAGCGTATCTATAGGGTAGTAAGGATTCTTCATCCCAGCCTACGCTTTCTTCTTCCCGCCGGATCTTTCCTTGACCTTCCGGAGGGCATCGCGCATATCGATGCTCGCCGAGCAGGAATCGATGCAGCGCCCGCAGCCCGTGCAATACACCGCCCCGTGGCTCAGGGGCAGATAATCGTATTTGTGATAGTACCGGTGCTTGACCCGGTCCGTGAGACGCGCGCGCGGATTCGCCATGGCCGCCATACGCGCGTATCCCGTGACCTGGCAGGAATCCCACGAGAACATTCTCTGGAAATGCGATCCGCCCGCCTTCTGGTCGAACAGCAGGAAACAGTAACATGTCGGACAGATGTTCGTGCAGGCCCCGCACTCGACGCATCGCGCCGAGATATCGTCCCAGATCCCGTCGCCGAGAGCATCCCGCACGATCTCGCTCAACCCGGCCGTCTTCGGGTAGGCCTTGTTGTTCTCCTCGAGCTCATGAACGACCTTCGCGCGGATCTCATCGCGCATCTTGACCTGCTGGTCGCGCGCGTCGACGAACAGATCCTTGTTTTCCTCGATGAGCTTCTCGCCGCGCTCGCTCTGGGCCTCGGCGACGTAACCGCCCTGAATCCTCGCAACGGCGACGTCGCAGCCCTTCTCCGGCCACGGCTTGGCGCCGTGCAGGTTGCAGAAGCAGCTCTCGCCGCATTCGCTGCAGTCGGCGCCGATGACGATCATCCTGTCCCGTCTGATCTTGTAGAACGGATCGGTGAATTCACCCTCGGTCTGCACCTTGTCGACGAGCTGCATCGCGGTGAGATCGCAGCCGCGCGCTCCGGCGACGACGACGCTCGGGAACGGCTTGTCGTCGCTCATGTCGTCCCCCTCGGTCGAGGGATAATCCGCGACGGGGCATCGCAGAGGCTGCGCGAACGCTTTGAGGGGCTCCACGGTGCGGAGCCCGTCGATACAGAAATTGTCTGGAAGGGGAAACAGCTCTATCCGCTCCATGTGGAGCTTTCCGGTTTCGCCGTCACGGACGGGCACATACAGCTCGCCGTCCACGGAGAGCTTCTTGAGGAATCTTTCGAAGTTCGTCGAATCTATAAAGTGCATGGGCTCTTGATAATGATAAAAGTGACCACCGGAGTGCTTGGCTCTGTCGCCCGAACAAACGGCGCCCTCAGTGGCCTAAAAATGCCCCCAAACAAGGGGTAATTTTTCATTAAATGACCCCAGGTGTCAAGCTGTTTTTTCGATAAACCGTAAAAGTTGACGGATCGTCTATCTCTCGTTGACAAGCTGCAGCACGGCATCCCGGAGCCTCTCGCCGCGTACGTTCTTGAAACGTATGATGCCCTTCCTGTCGATGAGGAACGTCGCCGGGATCTGGCCGACGGCGTATAGCTTGGCATAATCGCTCAGCCAGTACTTGCCGTCGTAGAGCTGGGGCCACTTCATGCCATTATCCCTCACGAAGCTCTCGAATTTCCCCTTGTCGTTGTCGAGGGAGACGCCGATGATCTCGAAACCTTTTCCGTGAAACTCGTTGTATACATTTATGACGTTGGGCATTTCCCCTCTGCACGGGCCGCACCAGGTCGCCCAGAAATCCAAGAGAACGATCTTGCCCTTGTAATCCTTGCTGAGCCGTATGGCCTTGCCCTGATTGGTGGTAGCCGAGATGTCTATCGCGGGCGCTCCGATCACGAGCTTGCGCAGGGTCGCGGCCTTCGAAATGCCGTCCTTGGCCGCATCGCGTATCTTGGGGTCGATCGTCTCCTTCGAATTCACGATTGCCCGGAAGTTCCCCTCCGCGCCGTCGAACCGCTCGAGCGCCATCTGGGCCGTGCCCATGAGATACCTCGCCTTCACGGTCAGCTCGGGATCCTGCTTGCTCCCCGGCGCGGCGAGGCAGGCGGCGAATCTCTCTACCGCCTTGTCGTTGGCCCCTATCTTGCCGTACAGCGCGCCGAGCGTGAACTGAGCCTGCGCGGCCTCCTTGGATTTCGGGTACTGCGCGAGAAAATCGAGCATGGCTTGCTCCGTGGCGGCGATGTAATCGTAGGAGGACATCATCCTGGATTTTTGAGCGAGATCGTCGCTTAGGCTCTTGAAGGCCTTCGACGCCTCGGTCTGGCCGTATGCTCGGGCCCCCGACAGAACGAGGACGGCCGCGAGCGCCAGAGCGATGCGGAACCTGCCTAGCTTCATCCTGGCCCTCCTGAAACGCGAAGGTGCGTCCGCGCCCGGGCGCACCCTCGAAATGGATTCTTCCCTTGAGTTACTTGACGCCGGGTTTCGCGCCCTCCACGGCGTTCCCGACCCGCACGCTCCCATTGATGTCGAGGGTAAGCTCTTTGCACTTCGGGTAGTTCGTGTAGATCTTGATGGACCCCGTGTACAGTCCCATCCTGTCCTGCGGGCGCACCCACACCGTGCCCATGAACGTCTTGCCGGGCTGGAGCTCCTGTATCTTCACCGAAATGTCGTCCCGGCTCGGCACGGCCTTGATAATCTCGAGCGAATCGCCGCGCGCAGCGACGATTCTGAACTCCTTGTCGAACGCCTTCGTCGCGCCGTAAGGAATGAGCATTTCGCCGAAGTAGAGCTTGTCGGGGAGGAGCTCGACGTCGCTCCGGATGACGAACGTTATGGAGATCGTCTTTTCCGCGAGCTTGGGATAATCGGTCGCGAGGACGAGATCCACAATGAAGCTTCCGTAGGCAGGCCTCTTCTTCTCGGATATCCTGAGGTGATACTTCCTGCCCTTCTCGATCGCGTCGAGCTTTGCATCGAGCTTCTGCGTGAAGTCCTTGTTCCTGGCGTTCTCAGCCCATCGAACGCTCTTGATGGTTATCGGCGTCGCGAGCAGATTCGTTATATCGACGTCGAATTTCAGCTCGTCATCGGTGAAGCCCGTCCACGACAGCTGGCGCGAAAAATCGAACACCTTCCGCACCGTGCCCTGAACGGTGAGGGTGAACTGTTTGCTTCCGGAATCGTTCGTGTTGACGACGAAGTTCTTCTCGAACAGGCCGGGGAACAGCTTCTTGCCGTCGATCTTCACGTCTATCTTGCCCTCCCGACCGGGAGGGATGACCTTCTCGAAGTCGGCCACGGAGCAGCCTCAACCAGGTTTCACGCTGATGATTTGAAGGTCGGCGCCGCCGGCGTTCTTGACCTTGAACGTATAGGCGAACTCCTGACCCTCGATTATCTCGCCGAGCTGAACCGTCTTGTTCTCGATGACGGCCTTGGGAACCTTCCCGGCGTCCGGCTTGCTCTGGGCGAACGCGACGCCGAGAAGAGCGACGGCGAGAACGAGCGCGAGGGCCGCTGCAATCGCTTTCCTCTTCCTGTTCATGCACTGGCCTCCAGCATACGGGGCGCCCCGCACTCTACTTCTTGCCCTTGGAAGCGCTCCCGGCGGTCTGCGCTCCGGGCACGCTCCCCACGACGCCGAGATCGAGCTCCTTGCACGTCGCATAGTTCGTTTGGATCTTTATGGATCCCGCGTACGGCCCGCTCTTGCTCGTCGGGCGAACCATCACCGTGCCCCGATAGAGCTTCCCGGGCTTGAGCTCGCGGATTTTTACCGTTATATCCTGCCTGTCCGGCACGGCCTTGATGATCTGGAGCGAATCTCCGCGCGTTGCGATAATGTCGAAT
>JAQTVX010000312.1 GCA_028706585.1 Candidatus Krumholzibacteriia bacterium
CCGGCGCGTTCGCCTCTCACGGTGTAGAAGAGAATCCCATCCCCCGCCATGAGATCGAGAAATGGGTGCCTCCTTCTTTCCAGCAGCCGAGACATCTCTTCCCTGAGCGGTTCGCCCCCCGCCTTGCTATTCGCGAGCGCCTCTATGAGCATCCTGGCGCCGGTGTACCCGCCGACAACGACCTGGTTGATCTCCCCCTGGGGCTCCTTCACGAGCGCGCACGCATTCGCGAAGAGCTTTTCGCCGGCCCGTGCCTCTATATCGGCTGGAAACAGCGCTCCCTCGAGATCCTTGCCCACCATCCTGATGAGACGCTTCGAATTCCATGCGCTGGTCCCAAGAAGCAGGACGCCGAATTCGTGGAAGGAGAGCTGCGGCATAATGAGAATGAGGTCCTCCGTATCGGACGCGATCAAGAGCGCCTCGGGTGCGGCGGAACGAAGGCGTCCGATGGCATCCGCGAAGTCGGTGCTGCCCTCGGGATAGAACTCAGCGATGCAGAGCTCACCGCCGAGCCGCTCGACTTCATCGGCGAACAGAAGCGCAATGCGACGCGAGCGGAGATCGTCGGACGACATGAACGCGATGCGGTGGAGCCCGAGCCTCGCGCAGGCCATCCGGGCGATAGAGGCGATCTCGACCTCGGAACCCAGAGCCGTCTGGAACACCCATCTTCCGACGCTGCCGATCCCTTCCTCGGTCGCGACGGGGGACAGGAGCACGGTCTTCGAGAGCTGAGCGACTTGCGCGGCCGCGATAGTGGACGAGCTGAGGACCTCTCCCAGAAGCGCCTGAACATGCTCCTCATTGATGAGCCGCTCAGCGACTGCGCGGGATTCGAGTGGGTTTCCGCGCGTATCCCCAACGACAAGCTCTACGTTTCCGGTTCCCTTGAGACGCTCCTCCTTGAGCGCGATCGAGGCCCCTCGAAGAAACGAATCGCCCAGCAGGGCAAATCGTCCCTTGAGCGGGCATAGAACGCCTATGCGATAGCGAACCGCATCCTGCTTCGTCTTGGCCTGCACCCCGGCGGCTTGCTGCGCACGCGCTCGACACGGCAGGACCGCGATCGGCACGACGAGAAACAGCATCGCGAGCAGTGTAGAGGTCCTTTTCATGATCGCCTCTCGGGAATGACGAACGAACGCTGTCCCAGATAAGCGAGCGCCAACTTGTGGTATTCCTGGGCCCCGGACCCGAGCCTCTCGGCCTCGGCGGAATCCAGTACTCGTTTCACGACGCCGGGCACGCCGGCAACGAGGGAGCGAGGAGGAACCTCGAATCCCTGCAAAAGTATGCTTCCAGCCGCTACGATGCTGCCACTGCCGACCTTCACTCCATCCAGGAGCACGGCGCCCATTCCGATAAGGCATCCATCCCCGATCGTGCATGAGTGGAGAATTGCACGGTGCCCGACCGTGACCCGCTCTCCCACAACGAGCGCCGGCCCTCCCGTCGTCACATGACACACGCACAGATCCTGAATATTGGTATATGCACCGATGCGGATGCTGCAGACGTCGCCGCGTACGATCGCCCCATGCCATACGCTCGAGCCCTCGCAGAGCTCAACGTCGCCTATCACATGGGCGGTCGGCGCGACGAACACTCCGGCGCCTATCGTCGGATGCTTTCCCTGAAAAGGCTCTATCAAAGGTCCCTTCCTACGCGTCGAAGTCCCCGAAATTCCCCGGATCGAGCTCCTTGAGACGCTTGCGAACATCATCGTCGGGGCCGAGGTCAATGCTGCGTTTGTACGTGTTGAAGAGCTCCCGGTCTATGAAGATCGCGGAGTCGGTGCGCAGCGCCAGAGCGATCGAATCGCTCGGACGCGCGTCCACGTAGAAGACGTCTTCGCCGCGTTTCAGAACGATGCGCGCGAAATAAGTGTCGGAATGGAGCCCCGTGATCTCGATCCTCTCGACCGCCGACCCAAGCACCTCAACGACGATCGCCAGCAGATCGTGCGTCATCGGACGCTCGAAAGCTTTCCCCGCGAGCGCCGCGAAGATCGCAGTAGCTTCAGCGGTGCCGATCCAAATCGGAAGAATCTCATCCTCGTCCTCGGCCTTGAGAAGAACGACCGGATGTCTCCGTTCCTGGTCGAGAGCGATGCCGCTGACGGATACCTCGACTAGCTCCATGTCCGGCTCCTATTTCGCTCCCCCGGCCTTCCCCGCCTTGCCCTCTTCCAGGTGCTTCTGAACGCCCTCCATTGACCCGATCTTCGCATGCTCCTTCTCCATGTTCTCTTCCATCCACTTGGCGGATTCGATGATCGCGCTTCCTGGATACTTCTTCTCCAGCTCATTGAATACGCGGCGCGCATGAACGAAATCCGTGAGATTCTCGGAGTACGTGAAGCCTATCATGAAGAGCGCCTCGGGAGCGTTCTTGTGGTTAGGATACTGATTGACGAGGTCGCGATAGTACTGGATCCGCTTCATCGGATCGGTCTCGATCTGCGCCCTTTCCCAAAGCTCCTCGGGCGTTCGCGTGGTCTTATCAAGCCCCTCTCTCGCGTAGTTCTCCGTGCGGTACTTCTTCTTGAGCGCCTCGACCGTTTCCTTGTAAATCGTTTCGTTCTTCTGCAGGCGAAGCCTGGACTCTATGACTTTGGTGGCCTCGCTCAGCGACTGGACCTTCACCGGATTCTTCTCGGTGACCTGCACGATGGCAAATCCCTTCTCGAGATGAATGATCCCGCTCGGTTTTCCGGTTTCGAGCTGCTCGACAGCCTTATTGAATATCTCGGAGGTGCCGATGCTTCTGAC
>JAQTVX010000313.1:0-1435 GCA_028706585.1 Candidatus Krumholzibacteriia bacterium
TCTGGATCTTCTCTATGACGAACTTCCCGATCTCGTTGAAGGTCGCCCCGTCGACGACGGCGATCATGTCGTAGGGACCCGAAACGGCGTGCACAACCTCGACGTGCGGAAGTTTGGCGATCCTGTCGTACACGTCCTGTGCGACGCCCGCCGCCAGATTGATCAGAATGAACGCCTTGGCTCTCATGAGTTCTCCTCTCGAACGTTTTCTTGAGTGCGAGCGCTCATTATGCCAGAATGGAAGGGCTGTTTCAATACGTTTTGGGAGATGCCGTTTTGAGCCGAAAGACCTTCATCATTCTCGCTATCGCGGCGTTCTGCCTGGCCAACGTCACGCGTGCCGCATATCGCTCCAAGGTCGAGCTGCCGCGCTTCTCGGCGGAGGGCGCGGCGCATTTCCGCTATACCGAGATGGTCGCGAAGGGGGAGCCGATTCCCTCGCTCGACGCGAGAGCCCAATGGCCCGAGGGGTTGCGCGTCTTCCGCGAAACGTCCCCGTTCATGGAGTATCTCTTCGGCTGGGCGTGGCGTCTCATCCCCGGCGAGAAGCCGAACCTCGCCACGTTCATACGGTACGGGACCGCGTTCTTCTTTTCACTGGCGGTATTTCCGCTCTCGCTGCTCTCGGCTAGGTTATGGGGGAGCCGTGGGGCGGGGGCCCTCACCGCGCTCCTTTTCGCCGTGGCGCTCCCTCTTGTCGCGCGATCGAGCGGCTTCGAGCTAATCAGGGAGAATGTTACCTTCCCGCTGCTCGTATTTCACATATTCTTTTACGCGTCGGCGTGCGCCGGGGGAGGCATGGCTCTCGCCGTTCTCTCGGGCGTCTTTCTCTGCGCGGCGCTGGCGTCCTGGCACGGCGCGCAATTCTATCTCCTGCCGCTTCTGCTCTTCGCGCTCGTTCGATCGATCGCGGTCGTTCCTGACCCGTGCGAGCGCCGCGCGAATCGCGCGCTCGTCTGTGCGATCACCGCGGCCGGCGTGATCGTTCCGTACCTGAGAGAAGGTCGCTTCATGCTTTCGATCTCCGCCTCGCTGGCGGCGGCCGTTCTGGCGATCGATCTCATTTTGCACAGGACTCCGCGGCGGCCGGCGCGGCGCGCCGTGAAGGAGACAAGGCGGCGGGTCTCGAGGCCGAAGACAACGAGAACGGTCCTGGCTGTGCTCGTTATCGCCGCCATCGTCGGATTGGGTATGGCTTCAGGCCGGCATTTCGCGTCCTATTCGCATTTCTTCGATCTCGTGTTGTACAAGTTCAGATATCTCGCGAAGCCTGACGATCCACGGCTCCTGCCTTTTGACGCGCGGGCCTTCTGGGTCGGTCCGTTCAATTCGCCCGATTTGCTCCATTTGTTCGTCT
Source organism: Candidatus Krumholzibacteriia bacterium (assembly GCA_028706585.1). Lineage (GTDB taxonomy): Bacteria > Krumholzibacteriota > Krumholzibacteriia > Krumholzibacteriales > Krumholzibacteriaceae > SSS58A. The sequence goes on from JAQTVX010000313.1 coordinate 1,358, forward strand.
TCGCGCTGCCGCTGCTGCTTCTTCTTCCGAAGCCTCTCTCGACTCTCGTGCGCCGCTCGAAGGAAGGCGAATATCTGG
>JAQTVX010000313.1:1445-2757 GCA_028706585.1 Candidatus Krumholzibacteriia bacterium
CGCAGCTCACGATAGTCTTCCTCGGTATCTATTTCGTTCTCTTTCTCCTCATGCAGCGCCTGCTGCCGCTGTTCGGCTTTTTCGCCGTAGTCGCGGCCGGCGGCGGCGCCCTCGGGCCGGCGCGGGACGGGGGCCTCAGAGGAATGACGCATCCGTCGCGGCTCGTTCTGGCGGCAGTCGTCGCGATTTTCCTTTTTCAGGATTTCGGCTGGGAGGGCAAGCGCGATTACTGGCGCTCGGCGGCGCGGGGACTGAAGGTGCCTTCTCGGGAACAGTTCGTGATCTTTCCATACGCAGGGGACGTCGATGGCGACCTCCTCGATTGGATCCGGCGGAACGTCGAGCCGAACGCGGTCATCATGGCGCCTCATTATCTCTCCCCGCAGATACTGACCTATGCGGATCGCGCGACGAACCTCAACGATTTCTTCGAATCGCCGAAATTGAGACGGAAGGCGGAGCGGCTTCTCACGCTTCTGTATTCCGACGAGAGCAGGCTCTACCGTTTCTGCTCGGAGCAATCCAGCGATTATCTTCTGGTAAGCTGCGCCGTGGGCTGCGACGCGACGAAGGAATCTCCGCTCTACCAGGCGGGTTTGATCAATATGCCCCCCGGCAGCGCGGCGTACCGTCTCATGTTCGAGCCCGAGAAGCTCGCCCTCTTCGATCTGGTATACGAAAACGAGATGTACCGTCTCTTCCGCGTAGGCAGGGGGCCCAGCGTGCGAACATGGTTCCGTTCGCCGCTCTTCTATGAGAGGGAATTGCTGTGGAACATGAGCGGCGACATGAACAGGTTCTACGAAACGGTGATGCGCATATACGCCCGCACGGCGCGGGGGAGCGCGTATATCACGCGGGGTGCGGAGCGGAAAGGGGAGGATGATCTCGTGGCGGCGCTGAGGATGTTCTATTTCTACCCCGCGTGGAAAAAGCTCGACGGGCTCTACGAGAGGCTCGGCCGCACGGAAGATAGAGAAACGATCGCCGCGTTGGCGTACCGGTACGACCCGAACAGGGGCGACGTATGCCTCGCGCTCGCGGCGAGTAGCATCGCGCTCGGAAACACCGATGGCGTGCGGGAGATTCTCGATCGGTGCTCGAGCCTTCCGATGTCGGCGCGCGACAGGGAGACGGCCGCCGCGCTTCGAGCGCGGCTCGAGAGCGTAACGGGTGCATCCGGCGTGCGGTGATCCGGGGTTGGGGGTCTATCGTACCGTGTCGCTCGGGCCAGGCTCGGAAGCGGGCCTGACGGGTTTCTTGACCCCCAACTTGTCTTCGAGCAACTCGATGTGCGGCGACGCCTTCGAAT
>JAQTVX010000314.1 GCA_028706585.1 Candidatus Krumholzibacteriia bacterium
CGTCAAGCGCCGTCCGGACCCCGAAGGGGAACTGCTTCGCGACGAGGTGTTCGAATCCATCATCGCCCATCTGGAGGATAACTTCGATTCGCATGACTTCATCTTCGAGATGATGCGCCGCCACCCCCGCGAGTATACGTCTTCCCTGTACGCGTGCAGGCGTTCGAAGGATCCCATTCAGACGCTTCACGCGAAGATCGGCCGCAAGCTCCTCGAGTTCTCCGATCTGATCAGGAAAGTCGAACGCAAATCCTCGCGGAACGTCCGCGGGCTCCCATCGGATAATCAGCACTGGCAGAAGATACGGCCCAAGCAGTCGTGAGCGGCGATGGGCGCGTTCACATGCAGGAAAAGCCGGCCTACTTCAGCTTGAGCTTCTGAATCTTGCCCGATTCGTTCTTGGGAAGAGAGTCGTGGATCTCGTAACACTTTGGAATCTTGTAAGAGGCGAGATGATCCTTGAGAAACGCACCCAGCTCCTCCTCGATGTTCCCGCAGTAGCCGCTCTTCAGAACGATGCATGCCTTGGGAGCCTCGCCGAGGACATCGTCGGGAATGCCGATGACCGCCGCCTCGTGAATCGCAGGATGCTCGTATAACGCCTCTTCGATCTCCTTAGCGCTTACCCGGTTGCCGCCGATCTTGATGATATCCTTGCTTCGGCCGACAACGAAGATAAAGCCTTCCTCGTCCATCCGTCCGATATCCCCGGTATAGTAGAGCCCATATTTAAGCACCTTCTCGGTCTCCTCGGGATGATTCCAGTAGCCCGACATCAGGTTCGATCCCCGCGCGACGATCTCCCCTTCCTCGCCGACGCCGAGCGGATTCCCGCACTGGTCGGCGACGAAGAGATCCACGTTGGGAATCCCCTTTCCGATCGATCCCCACTTGCGCGGCAGGTCGGCCGGATCGAGATAGGAGAGCCTCGCGGATGCCTCCGTGGCCCCGTACATGATGAAGAGCTTGGCCGGAGCGAAAACCTCAGCGACTTGCTTCTGAACCGCGGGTGCCATCGCTCCTCCGGCCTGCGTCACGTACCGGAGCGTCTTGAACCGCTGCTCCCTGACGTTGGACCGTCCGAGGAGAATGGTGAACGTCGATGGAACACCCGCGAAACCGGTCACTTCCTGATTCTTCATCGTCTCGAGAATCACATTCGGATACATGAATCGATTATCGACGACGACGGAGCCGCCCGCGCAGAAGTGCGTGTTGAGCAGAGATTTTCCGTAGATGTAGTAGAATGGCAGCACGACCATGATCCGGTCTTCCGGCGTCAGGGCAAGGTAGTCGACTATGGATCGAGTGTTGGACACGATGTTGAGGTGCGAGAGCACGGCTCCGCGCGGCTTGCCGGTGCTGCCGGACGTATACACTATCGATGCTATATCGATATCTATCATTCGAGCGCCCGGATTCGAGGCGGGTTCCGCCTCCATCGCCGCGGGAAGCGCGATCATCCCGACGCACGAGCCCTCGATCCCCCCGGCGCCGGAAGTCGCCCAGACGAATATCCGTTCGCTCAAAGATCCGGGCACCGGGCTCTGTCCGGACGATCGTCCCTCGAAAAGGGATCGCATCCTCCTCATCAGCTTCTCGCTCGCAACCAGGAAACGTACGCCGCAGTCCTTGATGATGTAACCGACGTCGTCGGCGGTATTGTCCGTATTCAGGGCGACCGTGATTCCGCCTGCCTTCAAAACGCCATAGTACGTCGAGACGTACTCCATCGAATTCTCGATGAGAATCCCGACTCGGTCTCCCTTTGCCAGGCCGCTCTTCAGGAGAAGATGCGCGAGCCTGTTGGCGGTTGCATTCAACTCACCGAACGTATGCCACTTGTCGAACGCGAAAAATGCATTCTTCCCGGCATACAGCCCGGCGGAATCCTCCAGAAAGCTGTGAACGAATTTCGTTTGGCTCATGGTCAACGCGATGTACCGGCCAGAAACGCCAGCATCTCGGCCGCGATCACGGATCTGCCGGTTTTGTTCAAGTGCCCTCCGTCATCGGAATACGCATGATTGAGAATGTAGTATGTTTCGCCGTCCTTCTTGAAAGAGGTCTTGCCCCCGCCGGACGACGAAGATTCGAATCCCGCCAGATCGAAGACGGATGCGCCGAATTCCTTCCGGAGCATGCCGTTGAGAACGTTCCTCTTGATATTGTCCTCTTCGGACCATAGCGTTCTGCCCCGCATCTCACTGATCCTGGCCTTGAGGCCGGCCGGCCTCGTCGTCAGCGGAACGGTAACAGTGACTATCTTCAGATTCGGAAATTCCTTCTCCAAGCTCCGCACGGTCTCTTCGTAGTAATGAAAGACAGCCTCCACGTCGGTATCGCCGCCGACGTCGACGTAACAGAGCTTGAAGAACGCCATGTCCGCCCGCCGGCCTACGCCGCTCTCCAGAATCCGTCGAAAGTGATCGATCTTCGATCGGGGATCCTTGTTTTCTCCAATGGGCCAATGGGCGAAAACAGCGCCATCAAAATCCTCTGGGCTGGCGGTCTCGCGAACGTTCAGTCTGATGTCCGGATATAGACGCATGACATCCCGTATGCCGTCTACGATATTGCGCCCAACGGATTGATGGCCGAAGAAGATACTCTTGCACGCGAGCGAATCCCAACCTGCTTTGGGGACCGCCTCGAGACTGGCGTAGCGGGAATTCCTGTGCGCCATGCCCCCCTCCTCGCATCCGACGATGAGCACGATAAGGATCGGAATAATGAATTTCACGT
>JAQTVX010000315.1 GCA_028706585.1 Candidatus Krumholzibacteriia bacterium
GGTGCGGCAATGGTTCGTTTACCCGGTGTTTCCCCCTTCGTCTCCCGCCGGGTCGGCGCAAGCGCCGCCGCGATTGCGCTCATCGTTATGCTTTTCGCCCTGGCTTCCCGACCGGCGTTTCCACAGGCCGATACGGCCAAGGCCGCCGCGGCAGGGACGGCCGAAGCCAACGACGCGGCGCCGCCGCTTCCGCGCATCGTCATCACCACGGAGAAGCATGGAGATATCGTTATCGAGCTCTATCCCCAGGAGGCGCCAAGGGCCGTCGAGCGCATAACGAATCTTGTGCGGTCCGGGTTTTACAACGGTCTCGCCTTCCACAGAGTCGAATCGTACGTCGTGCAAACCGGCGCAGGCGATAGCGAGCTCGGTCCCGTCGAGGGGGAGATGTTCAGCGAGCATCTCACGCACGAGGATGGAATGGTCGGGATGGCGAGACTTCCGGACGACTACGACAGCGCGAGGACGCAATTCTACATCTGCAAACAGCATTCGCCGCTCATGAACGGCGAATACACGCTTTTCGGGAAGGTGGTCCAGGGGCTCGATATCGTGCACAGGATCAAGAAGGGGGACAAGATCAGGACGATCAGGTTCGTCGAATAGGCATCGTGGGCCCGGAGCGCCGGGTGCGCAAGAGCGCTCTCCGAACCGGTTCGGCGGCGGACCGCGATTGAAGGGCCCAAGATTTTGCATCGAAAATCGTGGCAGTTTAATATATATTAGTGCCGCTATGTCCGCAGATTCGAATCAGACCAGACGCGTTTATTTCGATCACAACGCGACTACCCCCGTCCGAAGCGAGGTCGTCGAGGCGATGCTCCCCTATTTCCGTGAACGCTTCGGCAATGCATCCAGCATACATTTCTTCGGCCAAGAGAATCGAGACGCGTTGGATCGCTCGCGGGAGAGCACGGCGGCCCTCATCGGGGCCGATCCGGAAGAGGTGATCTTCACGTCCGGCGGCACGGAGTCGGACAACCTCGCGATTCGCGGGGCCGTGCGGGCCCGCCGGCGCCTCGGCGGGTCGAGCCATATCGTCACGTCCGACATAGAGCATCCGGCAGTGCTCAAAACTTGCCGGGATCTCGAGGGAGAGGGATGCCGGATTTCGTACATTCCGTGCGAGGGCTCTGGCGTGGTCCGGCTCGATCTCCTCGACAAGGCGCTCACGCCGGATACGGCGCTCGTGAGCATCATGCTCGCGAACAATGAGACGGGGGTCATTCAGCCGATCAAGGAAATATCCGCCCTCGCTCGGTCGCGGGGAGTGACGGTCCATACCGACGCGGTGCAGGGCGCGGGCAAGATCCCTGTCGATGTGGGCGAGCTCGGCGTGGATCTTCTCTCGATATCGGCGCACAAGTTCTATGGACCGAAGGGCGTCGGTGCGCTCTACGTGAGGCGCGGGACGCCGCTCGAACCCGTGTACACCGGCGGGAGCCACGAGTGCGGGCTGAGGCCGGGCACGGAGAACGTTCCAGGCATCGTGGGGCTCGGAGAGGCGGCTCGCATCGCGAAGAAGGAGCTCGGCCGGGAAATGAAGCACATAGGTGGGCTGCGCGACAGACTCGAGCGCGGCGCGCTCGAACGCGTCGGCGACGTGATAGTGGCGGGCGGGGCCGCGCCGCGCGTTCCGAACACGAGCAGCCTGGTCGTCGCGCGCATCGAGGGGGAAGCGATCACGTTGAGGCTCAGCATGCTCGGATTCGCGATCTCGAGCGGCTCCGCCTGCGCGAGCGGAGCGAACGAGCCGAGCTACGTGCTGATCGCGCTTGGCCTCGATCCGGCAATCGCCCAGGGCGGCATTCGCATCAGTCTCGGCGCGTTCAATACAGTCGACGAGGTCGATGCGTTCCTCGGCTCTTTTCCCAAGGTCGTCGCGCGGCTGCGGGAGCTCTCTCCCCTCAAATGAACGGAGAAGGCATCATCGTGGGAATGTCGGGCGGGGTCGACAGCTCCGCCGCCGCCTGGATGCTCCGCGAGCAGGGCTTCCGCGTGATCGGCGTGACGCTTCGCTTCTACTGCTATGCCCGGTCAGCGGGTTCGCCGCGTCCGTGTTGCAGCGACGCCCTTTCGACTCGCGCCAGGCGACTCTGTGCCAGGCTCGGCATCCCACACCACGTCGTGAATGCGGAGGATGAGTTCAAGGAAAGCGTCGTGCGCGGTTTTCTGGAGGGATACCGCGCCGGGACGACGCCGAACCCGTGCATCGTCTGCAACGAAAAGGTCAAGTTTCCAGCTCTTGTTCGCATCGCCGATGCGCTCGGTTGTGCCCGCATCGCGACGGGGCACTACGCGCGGCTCGTGCATGGTGCGGGCGGCGCCGTGTTTCTCGCGGCCGCCCGCGACAACGGGAAGGATCAGTCATATTTTCTCTATCGCGTTCCCGTGAATATTCTCGAGCGAACGCTGTTTCCCCTCGGCGAGACGCTGAAGCAAACGGTCAAGGACGAGTCGTCGAGGCTCGGCCTCGTCCGGGGCGCGCAGCGCGAAAGCCAGGATGTCTGCTTTCTCCCGGACGGGGACATGCATCGTTTCCTCGAAGAGAAGGTCGGCCGCGCGCCGGGAGAGGTCGTCGATCGCGAGGGGCGGGTCATCGGTAAACACGATGGGGCTCATCTTTACACGATCGGCCAGCGCAAGGGGTTCGGCATCGCCGGTGGGATGCCGCTGTACGTTTCGGCGATAGACGCTCGGAATAATCGTGTCGTTCTCGCTCCGAAGGTGGACGTGTACCGGA
>JAQTVX010000050.1 GCA_028706585.1 Candidatus Krumholzibacteriia bacterium
CCCGGAACCGGCAAGGAGCTCATCGCCCGGGCGATCCATTTCAACGGCTCGCGCAGGGGCGCTCAGCTCGTGGCGATCAACTGCGGGGCGATGCCGAAGGACCTCCTCGAGAGCGAGCTCTTCGGACACAAGAAGGGCGCCTTTACGGGCGCCGCGACTGACAAGGCCGGCATGTTCGAATCGGCGAGCGGCGGCACCATTTTCCTCGATGAGATCGGTGAGATGCCCATCGAGCTCCAGGTGAAGCTCCTCCGGGTCCTCCAGGAGGGCGAGATCCGCCGCATCGGCGAGAATTTCGATCGCAAGGTCGACGTCCGGGTCATCGCCGCGACCAACCGAGACCTGAACGAGGACGTGAAGGCGGGCCGCTTCAGACGGGACCTGTACTACCGCCTCTGCGTGGTCCCGATCACGATTCAGCCGCTGCGCCTCCGGCGGGAGGATATACTCCCGCTCACCGAGCACTTCCTCGCCAAGCTCGAGGCGAAGATGAACAAGAGCGGCATCGAGATCTCGTCCGAATCGATGAAGCTGCTCCTCACGAATCCCTGGCCCGGCAACGTGCGCGAGCTCGAAAACTCGATCGAGCGGGCGCTCGCCCTGTGCGGAAGCTCAAAGCTTCTCACGCCCATGCACTTTCCGCACCTCATTCCACAGCCTGGCTTCCTCGGCCAGCTCGACGAGGGCAAAACGCTCAAGGAAAAGCTGAAGGCGGTCGAGAGGCAGATCATCATCGATGCCCTCGAAAAAACGGGCGGGAGGATCACGAAGGCCGCGGAACTTCTTGCCGTATCGCGACAGCATCTCCATAATAAGATCAAGGAGTACAAGATAGAATAGCGCCCGCCGCCGCGATCCCCCATGTCCATCCTCTGGCTGTTCCCGGGGCGCGCCGCGGGCAAGCGGAGAACGTCGCGCGATGGGCATTCCATTCTTCTACCATACCGATTTTGCCTCGTACGACTTCGGGCCGAGCCACCCGTTTCAGGGAAGCCGGTTCGATCGCTTCATGCAGGAGCTCGCCGAACGCTTCCCCGCGGTTTTTGCACGTCTCGATATCATGCAGCCGCAGCCCGCCGGGAATGAGCTCCTCGAGCTCGTACACGATCGCTCGTACATAGACCGGGTCATCGCGCTGGAGAAGAGGCGCGGCTATCTATCGGTCGACACGCAGCTTCTGCCCGGCTCGATCGACGCGGCGCGACTCATCGTCGGCGCTTCGACGGCCGCGGCGAGAGAGGCGCTGCGCACGGGGCTGGCCCTCGGCTTCGGCGGGCTTCACCACGCGGGGCCCGATTACGGCGAGGGGTTCTGCATATTCAACGACGTCGCCGTCGCCGCCGCGGCGCTCCTGAAGGACGGAAAGGATCGCATTCTCATCCTCGACACCGACGCCCACCAGGGAAATGGAACAATGGACGTCTTCATCGAGGACCCGCGCGTGCTATTCATATCGCTCCATCAGGACCCGCGCACGTTGTATCCGGGGAGAGGCTACGCCGACGAGGTCGGCGAGGGCGCGGGCAAGGGCTACACGGTGAACATTCCAATGCCTACGCTGTCGGGCGGCTCGATGTACGACCTCGCGCTCGACGAGATCGTGTTCCCTCTCATCGACGCTTTCAAACCGGAGATCATCATACGAAACGGCGGGAGCGATCCGCTCTACACCGACACGCTGACGAACCTCGGTCTCACCCTCGACGACCTCTCGCGGCTGATGCGCCGCATCGCGGAGAAGGCGAAGGCGGCGAATGTCCCGCTCGTCGACCTGTTTCTGAGCGGCTACGGACCGTACGTCACGGAAGGGTGGCTCGCCATATTGCGCGGGACGCTCGGCGAGTCATTCGAGCTCTCGCTCCCGGAGCAGATGAAATTCATCCCGCCAGAGGATCGCGCCCGCATCGAGCGGGTGACGCGGGCGATGATCGAGTACCTGAGGGCGAACCTGCGCCCGTACTGGAGCATTTTCTGACGCCACATACATTCGAGGAGGATCGTATGGAGATCAAGAGCGTGCGAATCAAGAAGCCAGCCGAGGTGAACTTCATTCTCGGGCAGTCCCATTTCATCAAGACGGTCGAGGATCTGCACGAGACGGCGATGGCGTCCGTGCCCGGGATCAAGTTCGGGCTCGCCTTCTGCGAGGCCTCCGGCGCCTGCCTCATACGCTGCTCGGGAAACGACCCCGCCATGATCGATCTCGCGAGGGACAACGCGCAGGCGATCGCCGCGGGACACACGTTCATCATGTTCATGCGCGACGCCTACCCGGTCAACATACTGAACGCGGTCAAGGCCGTGAGCGAGGTGTGCAACATCTTCTGCGCGACTGCGAACGAAGTCGAGGTGATCGTGGCCGAGTCCGAGCAGGGGCGCGGAATACTCGGCGTCATAGACGGCGAGAGGCCGAAGGGCGTCGAGCAGGAGAAGGACCGCGCCTGGCGGCACGATCTCCTCAGAAAATTCGGGTATAAGCTCTGATCCGCAGGATCGCACCGAGCCCGTCGGGCAATCATCCCCAACCCCAGCCGCGGGGCTCGGTCTTCCGCAGCGAGCGATAGAACACCAGCGCCGCCTCCGGCGGCACCTTCGCCCCTGTACGCGCCGTCAGCATGTTTTCGCCAACGTAGCCTATCTCATCGTCGTCGGTCTCGCAGTACCGGAAGCCGGCGCTCTCGAACAGCCTGAGGAGCATGCTTCGATACGCGAGCGGCGTCAACGCGCTCGACCGGAGATCCCAGTGCCAGGAAAGCTCACGCGAAATGACGATCTTCTCCTCGAAAAACGGATCCTCGAACATGAAGCGAAAGAGCTCGCGCGCGAGCCCCATCGATCGCCACGGCGTGCTCACCTCGACCGAGCCGAGCTCGAGGAGCACGGGATCTGCGAGAGAGGGAGAGCTCTTGAGAAGCGCCGTATTGATCTCGCCCCAGCGCGAGCCGGGCTCCGGGCCAACGATCGCCACGTAGCCGACGATGCAGTTAGCCGAGACGGCGCAGGCGAGCCAGTGGTCCGGAGAGCCGCTCACCGCGGTGAGGATGTTCCTGGTCTTGTGCGCGTCCTCATATCGATAATGGAAGAAGATGCCGAGCCCTTCCCCCATTCCGAGACAGCGGATGTACTCCTCGCTGAAGTCGCGAGCGAGGATCACCTCGCCCTTCTTCGTCTGCAGCTTCTTTTCGACCATATGCTAATCATAGCATGGTCGGGAATTTTTTGCAGCCAGCTCGTCACCAGTCGACGCCGAGCCGCTTCATGGCGCTCAGGAGCGTGGTCCGCTTGAGGCCGAGACGCCGGGCCGCTTCCGACTTGTTGCCCCCGCTCGCGTGAAGCTCTTCCAGTATCGCCGCTCTCTCCAGCGAGACGACCCTTGCGTTCAGATGCGCCTCCGGCGGCGAAGCGCGCTCGGCCGCTCGCATCACGAGAGCCGGTGAGAGATGGCACGCGCGCAGGAGGCCGCCCTTCGCCCTGAGCGATGCCCTGAGGATCTCGCTCTCGAGCTCCCGCACGTTGCCGGGCCACGAGTAGCCCGCAAGAGCCGCGAGCGCGCTCTCGTGCAGACGCAAACGCCCGCGTCCGTCCATCGATCGCAGCCTCTCGACGAAATGCTCCGCCAGGCAAGCGATATCCCCGCGGCGTTCGCGCAGAGGAGGAATCCTGAATACCAGCGGCGCGAGCCGATAGTAGAGATCCGGTCTGAACCTACCCGTCGTGCAATCCGCCTTGAGATCGCGATTGGTCGCGGCCACGATCCGACCCTCGAAATGCCGCGGCTTCGTTTCCCCGACCGGGATGTATTCGCGCCTGTCGATGAGGCGGAGTATCTTGGCCTGGACCGCCGGCGAGAGCTCTCCTATCTCATCGAGAAAGAGCGTGCCGCGTCCGGCGGACGCTGCGAGCCCTGCGCGATTGTCCACGGCGCCGGTGAAGGCGCCTCGTGCGTGCCCGAACGCCAAGCTTTCGAACAGCTCTACCGGCAGCGCGGCCGCGTTCACCGGAATAAACGGCTCATGCCGCCTCCCGCTCCGGCAGTGAACGAGGCGTGCGATCAGATCCTTGCCCGTGCCCGATTCGCCCTCTATCAGAATGGGAAGCGAAAGCCGGGCCGCGCGCTCGATCTCTTCGAGGAGCCGTATCATCCGGGGATCGCAGGTGAGAAACGTTTCCGCGCTCTCGTTCGAAGCGGCACCCCGCGCGCTCGGCAGGCTCACGTCGAGCGCGGCCTCCCTGGCGACGGGCCGGGAACGTTCATCCGGTCGATCGATGGCGTCGCACAGGCCGGAGATTCCTAGCCGGCGCCTCAACGCCTCCGCAAGCCCCGAGAGCCTGCGCGATTCGTCCACATTTCCCGTCTTCCGATGGTACGTGCTCTCGAGGCGGAGCCATGTCAAGCGCTGCTGCGCGTACACGGAGAGCGCCTCTTCCATCGAGGCTGCATTATCGAGCGCTTCTCTCGCCCGTTCGAGATCGCCTCTCACGGTAAACGTCTCCGCGAGAAGAAGCAGCCCGGCGAGCCTTTCGCGCGCGGATCGCACTTCCGTGCAGCGAGGGAGAGCGGCGTAAAGCCGATCGGCGGCCTCATCGTACCGGCCCTGCTTCATATCGACGAGAGCGCATGTCATGTTTACGCGGATGAGGCCGGCGGTGTCCCCCGTCGCGGAGTGGTATCGCTCGGCGAGCCCCAGGTACGGTACGGCGTTCTCCGCTTGCCCGATTCGCGCGAGACAGATCGCGAGGTTCGAGGCTGCCTTCGCCGCGACATAGCCTTCGTCGTTCCGGAGGGCCCGGTCGACGACGGAGCGAAGCAGCCGCGCGGCTTCGTCCGTCCTTCCGTGAGCCTTGAGAATGAGAGCATGATTCACGAGCAGCCCGAGCCGCAGCATCCCGGCGCCCGCTCCCGCATACGCGGACGGACAAAGCGCCGAAGCGACACGCAGGTATGGTCGGGACAGCGATAGATTTCCCCTGAGGTAGAATATCCTCGAGATGATTAGGGCCGCCCAGGCTCCTGTATCGGTCCGCGCGCCGCGATCGCTCCGCACATAACAAAGAAGGGGAGCGATGGCGTCCCCCCTGCCTTCCAAGAACCGGCGGTACCGTATTTCCAGCTCCGGAGGTCCCGGAAGCATGCTGTTCCTCCCCTCTGGAACGCGGCAACGCCGTATTTGATGGTTACATTATATCAGCTCTCACCCCGCCGTTCAATCCCGAAATCCCGGATCGCTACTCTGCCATGAGCTGCTCCGGAAGTCCGCGCTTCCTGCGCCACCGGCGCCACAGATGAAAAACGATGAAGATGACGGTGAAACAGAGATAGCCGAAGGTGAATTTCCCTCCGACGTTCCACCCGTACACCTGGATCGTCTCGTTTCCAACGAACGCGAACGAGTGGATGACCCCGAAGAACGACATCACACCGGCCGCCAGCGACCAGAGCGCCGCTTTGAGGAAATCGCGATCTATCAGAAAGACGCTGATCGCCGCCAGAATCATCGACGCGAATATGAATCCGCTCTCGAGCGCCGCCATTCCCATGAATCCGTTGATCGATACGCCCTTGGCGACCTCGGCGCTGATGGTCGTGCCGGCGCCGAGATAGCCTTGCTTCAGCAGATTCATGCCCCATGACGCAAACGCCGGAAATAGCCCTACCACTACGGCCGGCGCGTGGGCCTTGGGCGTCGCTTGAAAGGCCTGCGCCGCTATGACGACGCCGATCCACAGAACGATCGCGATGCCCGCCTCCATGGGAACGATCTTGTTGATGAGGCTCACGCAGCCGAAGAGAGAGATCACGGTGAAGAAGACGCCGTTCAGCGTCGAGTAGCCGGTCCGTGCGCCGATGCCCTTCCAGCCGGGATGGCCGATATAGATCGTCGTCGGAAAGCACGAGCCGAAGAAGCAGGCGAGCATGCTCCCGAGACCGTTCACGGCGAGCGGCGCGACCGTTTCGTAGCGGTCGCCCGCGGCCTCGGCGCTCTCGAGATTCTGAACCGAGCCGATCACGTTGAATAGCCCCATCGGGATGATGATCGATAGGTACCGGTAAATGTACTCGCTCTTGAACAGGCTGAAGAGCTCGCCCCCGGAGAACTGCGGCGCCTTGAACCCGACCTCGGAGACCGCCGTCCTCACGGCTCCAGCGTCCATGATGCCCATCGCCCACGCCAGGATCGACCCGGCGGCCACTGCGACGAGCCCTCCCGGGAGCCCGAACGGGAAACGGACCTTCGAGAAATACTGTATGAGAATCAAGGCGAGCGGAAGCATCGCTATGAGAGGCTTCTCGAACGTCTGGAAGGCGAAATCCATCGAGATGAATGTGATCGCTATCCCCGCCAGTGTCGACAGCAGCGCGGCCCGCGGCGTGATGCGCCTCAGGAAGTCGACGACGAAGGCGCCGCTGAACTCTATGATGCCGCTCCCGAGGCAGGCGAGAAGCCCCGCCTTCCACGCGAGATCCCAGCTGCCCGTTTCGCGGTACACCGGGCCCATGATGAATATGATGTACGCGAAGAGGCTCACCGTATTGATGCCGTACGGAAGCGCCGTGACATCGTGGCGCCGCTCTTTCACGGCCAACCTGTGCGCCTGCCACGAGTAGAAGACATTGCCGAAAAGTACCGAGAGCGCGGCCCCGGGTAGAATGCGGCTGTAGACGAACGCCGCGGGAATCCCGGCGATTAGCGGGCAGAGCGTCGCGATGAGCAGAAACTGTATGAGGTTGTCGATGGCGAGGCCGAAGAACCCGTCGATGTCGCCTTTCACGAACCAGGGAGACTTGAACTCTTCATTCAATGGTATCCCTCCTCGTCGACGAGCGCAGATTACCACATGCCTGCCGATACGCGCTACTTTTTCAGATAGGTATCCATCCAGCCGATGAACTGGTCATAGTAGAACTCGTTGTTCGCCGGCTTCAGGATCCAGTGCCCTTCGTCGGGGAAACAGAGCAGCCGCGAAGGAACGCCCTGCCGCTGGAGCGCCGTGAACATCTGAAGGCCCTCCTCGAGCCCCACGCGGTAATCGAGCTCGTTGTGCACGACGAGACACGGGGTCTTGAAGCTCTTCGCGAAGCGGTCCGGGCTCCATTTCGCGTAGGCTTCGCTCTTGTCCCAGGGCGTGCCGCCGAATTCCCACTCGGGGAACCATAGCTCCTCGGTCGTGCCATAGCTGCCCGCCGTGGAGTACGTGCCCTCCATCGAGACGAGGCACGCGAAGCGATCCGTGTGCCCCTCGATCCAGTTGATCATGTATCCGCCGTACGAGGCCCCGGCCGCACCGATGCGTTTCGAGTCGACGTACGGAAGCGCGGCGATGTAGTCGAGCCCTTTCATGATATCCTCGTAGCACCGCCCGCCCCAATCGCCGCTGATCGCGTTGACGAAATCCTGGCCGAAGCCGTCGCTCCCGTGGAAGTTCGGGATGAAGATCACGTAGCCCGCCGCCGCGAAGGTCTGGGCGTTCCAGTTCGTGTACCAGTGGTCGATGAACGCGGATTGTGGGCCGCCGTGTACGAGCATGATCGCGGGATACCGCTTGGCCGGATCGAATTTCGGCGGCTTGATGACGAAGGCCTGTATGTCGGCGCCCTCGGCGCCCTTGTAACGTATCTCCTCGGCCGCGTTCATCTCGAGATTCGCGAGAACCTCCGCGTTGAAATTCTCGAGGCGCCGGAGGTTCTTGCCGCCGCGGGAAACGGCCCAGATCGAGTGGGGAAAATTATGCCCCGCGCGCGCGAAGACGATCGTGGCACCGCCATCCGCCACGGCGGGGGTCATGTTGTTCGCCTTCGGCACGAGCTTTTCGATCTTGAGAGATTTCACATCGAGCGCATAGAGCGGCGAGTGCCCCTGGTCCCCGGCGGTAAAATAGATGCTCTTAGAATCCGGCGACCACGCGTAATCGGTCACCCAGCGATCGAAAGCGTCCGTGAGCGATCTGCTCTGTCCGTTCGATCGATCGTAGAGCATGAGTCGCCAACGATCCGATTCGAAGGCCGGCACCTGCTGGGCGCGGTAGGCGATGTAGCGCCCGTCGGGGCTGTACAGCGGCTTCTCGTCGGCCGCCTCATTCGCCGTGATCTTCTTCATATGTTTGGCGCCCAGATCGATGACGAAGAGATCGGTGTTGGTAGAGATCGCCTCCATCGCCGCTTCCTTCGCGTCAACGCAGATCTCTTTTCCGTCCGGGGAGAAACAGTAATCGCCGGACCCTCCGAACGGGAACGGCGGATAATCATGGTTCCTGAGAGGCATGAGATCCTCAAAGGCGCCGGTCGAGACGTCGGCGACGAAGAGGTGATTGAACTTGCCGTTCTTCCAGCTGTCCCAGTGGCGAAAGAGCAGGGCATCGATCACCTTCGCCTTGACCGGGCCCTCCTCGGCCTTCTTTTCCCGCGCGCCGTTGCACGAATCGGTCGCGCAATCCGGATAGACGAACGAATAGAACGCGATACGCTTTCCGTCAGGAGACCAGACGGGGTCGTACGCGCCCGTCGAGATGTCCGTGAGCCTCGCTGCCTCGCCGCCGCCAACGGGAATCGTCCAGATCTGGGCGTTTCCCCCGCGCGTCGAGACGAAAGCGATCACGCCGCCGTCCGGAGACCAGCGCGGATGGTAATCGGCGCCCGTGCCGTTGGTGAGCCGGCGTGGCGTCCCGCCGGCCGTCGGGACGATCCAGATATCGCTGTTGCTCCTGTTCGCGTCCACGAGAGGAACGGTCGCGACGAACGCTATCCATTTCCCGTCTGGAGACACCTGCGGATCCGTGCACTTCACCATCGAGACGAATGTTTCGCTCGTCAGAACCGCGGCGTCCGCGGCTCCGCAGAGCAAGAAAACGATCATCGCGAGCGGGGCGATTCTCTTTTTCACGGCGTCGACCTCTCTTGAAAAGGGTTCAGGGAAACGCGCGGATAACGGCCGCGCGCACGAGCGATCCGGGCGATGCGTGCGCGCGGAGATTCATTGCTTGCGATAGGGATGGATGTGGTTCAGACTGCGGAGCTCTCCGCACGCGATCGCTATTTCTTCTTGAAGCTCGCGAGAGCCTCGGCCTCGTTCGGGAAGACGTCGAAGATCATATTCAGTCTGGTCACCGTTAGAATATCCAGCACCCTGCTGTTCGGATTGCAGAGTTTTATGGCGCCCCCCTCTTTGGCATAGCGGGATCTGGCGGAAACGAGTATGCCGAGGCCGGTGCTCGAGATCCATTTGACCTTTGAAAGGTTGACGAGAAGATCGAGCTTCTTATCCTTGGCGAGCTCGGTTACGGTATTGACCAGCTCGATATTGTCAGGACCGCCGTACATCTCCCCGGAGACGTCCAGTATCGCTACTCCGTCAACCTCTCTGCTTTTCATCTTCATTGTATCTTCCTTTTCCTGAAGATCCTCGTATACCTATTCCGCCTTATTGAAAGCTCTCGAGGGCGCCCTTCTCATCCGCGTACACTTCGAACACTTCGGGAATGAGACCGCACGTCTTGAGCACTGCCTCGACGCGCTCGCCCACGCCGAAAAGCTTGAGCCCGGCATTCTGGCGC
The DNA here is from genome assembly GCA_028706585.1 of Candidatus Krumholzibacteriia bacterium. Classification (GTDB taxonomy): domain Bacteria; phylum Krumholzibacteriota; class Krumholzibacteriia; order Krumholzibacteriales; family Krumholzibacteriaceae; genus SSS58A. Next base: position 9,550 of record JAQTVX010000050.1, read on the forward strand.
TTCGCCGATGCATACGCGGCAATGAGGACACCGGCGCCCAAGGAGTTCAGCCACTTGACGTCCTTAAGGTTCAAGACGAACCCTTTCCGGCCCTGTTCGAGATTCTGCTTGATGAGCTCGTGAATCTTGGCGGACAGCGGCCCGCCGTCGATCTGGCCGTTGAGATCGATAATCATCACACCAGCCTGATCGCGGGTTGTGATGTTCAGCATGGCGTTCTCCTCTCTCTGGCGCCCCGGAATCAATCCTTTATATGCAATAATGTAAGGAGCATCCGCTCCCGGAACAAACGGAAAATTCACCAAGTTAGGGAAAATGCTAACATGCCCCCTCCTCGATGTCAAGAAATTGAAATAGGTGCAAAATGAGCGCAAGAGGTTACGTGGAACAGGCTTGCCGGCCGGCGCCCCGGCTACAGATCCCTCCCTTTGCCCGAATCGGTTATCTCGACGAGCCCTTCGGGATAGGGCTCGAAGAAAGTCTGCTGTTTCAGGTAATCGTTCCCGAAGCGCGCGAGCCACGAATTGACGATCGCGAGCGCCGCGCTCAAGGGGATCTTCCCTGCGCGGTATCTCTCGAGCGAGGCGATGAAGTGCGCCTTTTCGGGGGCCGTGAGCCCATCCTTGAAATATCCGAGCGCGTGCATCAGCACGTTGATGTTCGACGTGTACTTCGGCGCCCTGGCGAGCGCCGCGCGCAGATGCGCCTCGTACTCGCCGAAGACCTCGGCCGGCGCTTTCCTTTCCGGATTCGCAACGATCTTCCCCAGGAATCTCATCTCCTTCTGATTATACGACATTAGAAGGAGCTTGTTGCGCGCCTGGTAGTCGACGAGATCCCGCATCGCGAGCCGCGCGCGTGCCTCGCGGAAGCGCGTGAGGGCCCAAAGGCTCGCGAGGAAATGCTCCCTTATGCGGAAGTTCAGGAGGCGGCCTTCGTCCTCGATCGGATACCCCGGAAATCGTTCGACGACCGCGCCGCCGAAGAATCCGGAACCCTTCCCGACCGCCGCTTCCTTCTCGACGCCGCGAAACACCTTCACGTCTCTGACCCCGCATGAGGGAGAGCGGCTCTTGAGAATAAAGCCGTCTATGGCGGATAGCGACTCCAGGAACGTCCTGGCGAAGCGCACCATCCGCTCGGTCACGTCGAGGCCCGTCGAAGGCTGGAGAAGCCTGAGCCCG
>JAQTVX010000316.1 GCA_028706585.1 Candidatus Krumholzibacteriia bacterium
CGCGAGAGCCTTGTCGTAGTCCCCCTGCATGAAGTACACGTTGCCGAGGTTGAGAAACGCCGGAGCGAAGTCGGGCCGGACCGAGACCGATTCGAGCAGGTGTTTCCGCGCTTCCTCGTAGATCCCGAAGCGGTACATCATCGTGCCGAGGGCAAAGTCCTTCTGCGACCGGAAGCGGCCGTCGCCGATGGATTGAATCCGCGCGATGCCCATTTCGCTCACGCCCTGCCGGTTGATCAGGACAAGGCGGCTCGTAACGCTTTCGGGGTCGATGGCGGGCGCGAGACAGTTCGAGTATCGCGCCGAAAAAGACGCCGCCGAAAGAAGCAGAACGAGCGATACGACGACTCCCTTTTCCCGCCTGGTCATGAAGACCCACAGCACGATCACGAGGATCGCTATGTAGAGCGCGAGCCCGAGCCTGAGAAGCGCGAGCGCCGCGCAGGCGATCACGATGATCCACCGCGCCGACGGCAGCGCGAGGGGGTTCGTGCGCGCCTCGGCGATCTTGTGATCGATGAACTCGCGGTACTTGATGATGAGCGCGATGAGCGTCGAGAGCAGCGAGGCGATCAGCGAGAACACGATGATCGCGGCCGCCTTGGCCGAGAGCACGGCCTGCGACGGATAGCTCAGGATCATTCTCTTGAATCCTTCCACCAGGTTGGGAAGAAAATCCGGGTTCGCCGAGAGAAGCTCGACCCTCGCCAGCGTGAAGAGCGGAGCCGCGTAATCGCCGGTGAGGCCTGCGGCCAGCTCGAGCCTCGCGATGGCGCCTTCCTTGTCGCCTTCGCCGAGGAGCTTGAGCGCATCCCGGTACAGAAGCGTCGATGCGGCGGGAATGGAGGGTGCTCCGTATTCGAGCTCGCTCTCCGCGTACGCCTTAAGTGTATCGTTTGTTATGAGATCGAGCGATTTCGGCACCGCGCTCGTGCAGAATGCGAGAACGACCGCGAAGGCCGCTGCGAACACTATTATTCGATGTGACATAACCTGTTGCCCGATTGCAAGTTTCACTGGTATCGCCTGGCGCTTGCGCCCGGCGACGGTTTCTGCTTCCTTCTATCGCGGCGGATTCGGCAAAAATCGTGCCGTGGACTTTTCGCCGCCGGCCCGCCATAATAACGATTTACACGGGCTTCGCGGGATGCTACATAGAGGTTGTCAGCGGAGAGAGAGAAGGGAGCGCGCAATGCAGGCAGTCGAGATAGAACGCATCGGAGAATACGCCGGCACGGAGGTTCTGCTCAAGGGATGGGTGTACAACGTGCATTCGAGCGGCAAGATATTTTTTCTCCTCGTTCGCGACGGGACCGGTCTTATGCAGTGCATCGTCGAGAGATCGTCCGCCGGCGAGGAGCTCTTCGACAAAGCCGCCTCGCTCACCCAGGAGTCATCGATCGAGATCCGGGGAACGATCCGCGAGGACAAGCGCGCCCCTGGCGGCTACGAGATGAGCGTGACGGGGCTCTCCGTGATCCAGATCGCGGAGAACTATCCGATCACGCCGAAGGAACACGGCACCGATTTTCTGATGGACAAACGGCACCTCTGGCTCAGGGGCCAGAGGCAGCACGCCATCATGAGGATACGTGCGGGGCTGATCCGGTTCATCAGGGAATATTTCGACAATCGCGGCTTTGTCTGCATGGACACGCCGATATTCACCCCCAACGCGTGCGAGGGTACGACGACGCTCTTCGAAACCGATTACTTCGGCGACAAGGCGTATCTCACGCAGAGCGGGCAGCTCTACAACGAGGCGACGGCGGCGGCCTTCCGCAAGGTCTACTGTTTCGGCCCGACGTTCCGCGCGGAGAAATCGAAGACTCGCCGCCACCTCATAGAGTTCTGGATGGTGGAGCCCGAGGTCGCCTTCGCGGGGCTGGACGACATCATGAGCCTCGCCGAGGGCCTCGTCGTGGAGATCGTGGGGCGCGCTCTCGAGAGCTACCGCGCGCTGCTGGTCGACGTCCTCGAGCGCGACGTGACGAAGCTCGAGAACGTGCGCGCGCCCTTCCCGCGCCTCTCGTATGACGACGCGGCGGCCTTGCTCAAGAAGAAGGGCGCGGCATTCGAAACCGGGAGCGACTTCGGCGGCACGGACGAGACGATGATTTCAGATGAGTTCGACCGCCCGGTGTTCGTGCACCGCTTCCCCGCGGCGATCAAGGCGTTCTACATGCAGCCGGATCCGGACGATGCCAGGCTCAGCCTCTCGGTGGACCTTCTCGCCTCCGAGGGCTACGGTGAGATCATCGGGGGCGGCCAGCGCATCCACGATCTCGCGCTCCTCGAGAGGCGGATCGCGGAGGCCGGTCTTCCGGAGAAGGCATTCCAGTGGTATCTCGACCTGCGCCGATACGGGACGTTCCCGCACGCGGGATTCGGTCTCGGCGTCGAACGCACGCTCTCCTACGTCTGCGGCCTCCAGCACGTCCGTGAGACGATACCGTTCCCGCGGCTCATCAACAGGCTCACTCCATAATTATGCGGGTTCGGACGAGATTTTTGTATACAGGCTCGCCGGCCTGATATAGCGTATCGCCAGGATAGGATGAACCGCGGATGACGACGTCTCCGCGCTCGAAATCGAAACCATCCGGGACCTTTTTGCACAGCAGGAGGTTCGGAAGATGAAAAGAACGTTATTGCTGGTTCTCGCTCTCATGCTCGTCGCGGCGCCGAGCTTCGCGCAGATTCCAGACACCGCGTACGTGGGGCTCTACACCGACGTC
>JAQTVX010000317.1 GCA_028706585.1 Candidatus Krumholzibacteriia bacterium
TGGTGAAGAGCAGGGGCAGCGACGTATCGAGCAGAATCCAACGCCCCGCTCCCGATCGGCGCACGACGGCAAGCCGCCTCGTGGGGACCCCGATCCAGAACAACCAGCGTATCAAGGCCCGCGAATTGAAGCGGACCGTCGTCCATGGAACCGGCGACGTGAGTCGCGGGGATCGCGGCACGGCGAACCGGACGTCCCGAACGAGGGCGATCGATCGCACCCGCCGCTCAACTGAAGGACGGCTCATCCAGCGAACCAGCGGAGAATCGACCTACGGGCGCGGCAACGGCGCCAAGCGGGACGTGATCAGAGGAAGCGCTCCGCAGCGGAAAAACATCAGATCAGGCCGGAACGAATCGGCCGGTTCGGGATCATCGACCTCACCTGCGAATGGCGAGCCGAGACGCTCGAGCGGATCCGCTCCGGCCGCCGCGCGGCCCGCGAGCCGAGGGGCTTCCCCGGCCCCGGCTCAGGCGCCTGCGCGAACAACGAACGCGCCCGCAAAATCGGGAAAATCGCCGTCTCGCAGATAGCGATCAGGAAGACTCGAGCAAGAATCGATAGCGAGCCCCTCCAGCCGTGTTGACAATGACGATGCGCGCGGAGGGGCTCACCGCTTCCGTGCGAACCAGACGCTTGAGGCCGGCCCATGCCGCGGCGCCCTCCGGAGAGGAAAAGACACCGAGCGTCCCAGCGATCTCTTTCACCGCCGCCATGATCTCGCCATCCTCGACCGACACCGCGGCTCCAGCGCTCTCGCGCAGCGCTTTCAATATCAGCATATCGGCCCGAGACGATGGAACGCGAATCCCGGAGGCAATCGTGGCGGGATTCTTCCACGGCTTCGCCTTGTCCGTTCCCTCCTCGAAAGCCCTGACCAGAGGGGCGCAGCCCGCGGCCTGAACGACGGCGAGCCTCGGCATGGGTCTTCTCAAAGCACCGATAGCCTCGAGCTCCCGATACGCCTTCCAGAGCGCGACTATCCCGGTGCCTCCCCCGGTCGGGAAAACGATCCATTCCGGCTCGATCTCATCCTCGAGCTCGAAAGCAATCGTTTTCTTTCCCTCAACTCGGCACGGTTCCCGGAACGTGCTCAAAACGCCTCCCCGATCCGTCCCAACCGAAGCATCGAGGGCCCTCGAGGCATCACTGATCACTCCAGATACAGAAACGACCTCGGCGCCGTATAGACGACACTCCTCGGCGACCCCGGACGGAGCGTCGGAAGGAATGAACACCCGGCAGCGGATGAGCGCCGCTGCGCCGTACGCGGCCAGCGCCAGACCCGCGTTCCCCGCCGACGGAACGCACGCCGTCGAGATCCCGAGGGCGCGGAGGCGCGATACGGCGACGGCCATGCCGCGCGCCTTGAATGAGCCGGTGGGGTTGGCCGACTCGTCCTTGAGGTAGAGCCGACGCATTCCAATCGTCTCTCCGAGCCTTCCAGCCGGAATGAGCGGTGTGCATCCCTCTCCGAGCGTGATCTCTTCGGCGAAATCGGGGAGGAGACGCCGGAATCGCCACACACCCTTCCCTCCTCGCTTGGGAGCACGCGCGGAGCCCGGGAGGCCCCTTCGAATGGCGCCGGTATCGTAGACGCAGAGAAGCGGCCCGGCGCACGCCGGGCATTCGCCAGCGGGCGAACCAGCCTCAACTTCGAACCCACACGCCCCGCAGCGATAGCCTTCGAAAAATCTCATGCAGCGCCTCCGACAGTTGTTGCAAACGTCACCCGATAAGCTATCCTTATCCGGTCCCATGTTGTCAATGGAACAAATATGGAATGGATCACGCGCTCAGGACTGGTCATCGGCACGTTCCCGCCTCTCAAGGCGATCGCCCCCGGACTCGAGGTGTTCATCACGACCCGTCCGGGGGGCGCGAGCGCCCCTCCGTTCGAATCGCTGAATCTGGGTGGAACGCTTGGAGACCGGCACGAGACCATAGAAAGGAACCGAAAGCTGCTGCTCGCGGCCCTCGGCATTTCGCCGCGCAGGCTCGCCCGCACCGGGCAAATCCACGGCTCCGAGATCGCCGTCGTTACGAGGGGAGGGCACTACGAGGGCTTCGACGCTCTGGCGACCGCGAAGAGGGGTCTCTCGCTCGCCATCAGCACGGCCGACTGTTACTCCGTCGTGATCTATTCCCCGCCGGAGCATGCGCTGGCCGCACTGCACGTCGGCAGGCGAGGAGCCGAGCTGGGAATCGTCGGCCGCACCGTTGGCGTTATGCGCAAGAGGTACAGGATCGACCCGGCGTACGCGGTCGCGGTCATCGGACCCGGCATCTGCGGAAAGTGCTATTCCGTCTCGCGCGACGACGCACTCCGATTTCCGAAAGCGTTCAGGCGGTTCGAACGAGGCGCCTGGCATCTCGACCTCGCAGCGCTCATCGAGCGCGAGCTCGCCTTGCAAGGTCTGAAGAAAAGAAACATATTTTCATCGGGACTCTGCACCGCCTGCAATCCAGAGCTGTTCTTCTCGCACAGGCGGGACCGCGGCATCACTGGACGCCATTGGACTCTCGCCTCCATGCGCCCGGCCGGAGAATGATCCAGACGATGTGATTGACTTGGATACCATCGAACGGTATTTTTAAGGCAGGGCTCAACGGAAACGGAAAACGTGGCGAGTAATCAACGCATAAAACCGCGCCGAAAATCCTCCGCCAGACATCCGAAGTCAACCGCGCTCGCACCATCGAAACATTCGCGTGAAATACGGCCGTTCATCGTGATG
>JAQTVX010000051.1 GCA_028706585.1 Candidatus Krumholzibacteriia bacterium
GGGAAACGCGCATCAGAAGCTATCGCTCGGCCCCACGACTTCGATCTACATGCCGTTCATGCAGGCGGTGCCTGCGGTGCCCGTCATCGACCGGAACACGTGCACCTTCTTCCAGAAGGGCAAGTGCAGAACGTGCGAGAAGGTCTGTGAGCGAGGCGCGATCAAGTTCGATATGGAGGATCGCATTCACGAGTTCGAGGTCGGTAATATCATCATCGCCGCCGGGCTTCAGACCTTCGATCCGTCCGTCATGAAGCGATACCGTTACGGAATTCTCCCGAACGTGGTGACGGCGATCGAATTCGAGATGATGAACTGCGCCGCCGGATCAACCAACGGCAAGATAGTGCTCGCGGACGGCTCTGCGCCGACCTCGATCGGCATCGTGCACTGCATAGGGAGCCGCGACAAGGACTACCACGAGTACTGCTCGCGCGTCTGCTGCATGTACGCGCTCAAGTTCGCGCATCTCATCAAGGAAAAAACCAAGGCGGAGGTTTACAACTTCTATATCGATCTTCGCTGCTTCGGCAAGGGATATGAGGAGTTTTACGACCGGCTTCTCGGGGAGGACGTGCGGTTCATCCGTGGCAAGGTCGGAGAGATCACCGATATGCCGATTTACGAGGGGGAGAAGGGAAAGCTCGTCGTGCGGGTCGAAGACACGCTGGTCGGCGTCGTGCGTCGGATCCCCGTCGACATGGTCGTTCTATGCACCGGACTGGAGGCCCCGAAGGGTCTGCCCGAGGTCGCCAAGATGTGCAGCGTGAGCGTGGGCAAGGATGGTTTTCTCATCGAGAAGCACCCGAAGCTCGGTCCCGTATCGACGGCTACGGACGGCGTATTCATCGCTGGCGCATGTCAATCGCCGAAGGACATACCCGACACAGTCGCGCAGGCCTCGGCGGCTTCCAGCGCCGTGCTGTCGATGATCATGCGCGAGAAGATCGAGATAGAGTCGGCAACAGCCGAAATCGACGAGGAAAAATGCTCCGGCTGCCGCATCTGCAACAACCTCTGTCCGTATCTTGCGATTCGCTTCGACGAGGAGAAGAAGGTGTCGAGCATAAACGAGGCGCTCTGCAAGGGATGCGGGACATGCGTGGCGGCCTGCCCGAGCAACGCTATAAACGCGAAACATTTCAACAACGATCAGATCTTTGCGGAGATAGAGGGGCTAATGTCGTCTTGATGACGACGCGAATCGATTGAGAGGGATATCGCATGGCCTTCGAACCCAGAATAGTCGGTTTTCTCTGTAACTGGTGCACCTACACGGGCGCCGATCTGGCTGGAACGGCCCGCGTCAAATACAGCCCCAATATCCGCTCGATCCGCGTCATGTGCAGCGGACGGGTCGATCCCGTTTTCGTGATAAAGGCTCTCTATGAGGGAGCGGACGGAGTTCTCCTCGGGGGCTGCCATCCGGGGGATTGCCATTATCAGGAGGGCAACTACAAGGCCCTCCGCCGCTACCTTCTGCTCAAGAGGATCCTTCCAGAGTACGGGATCGAGCCGGGACGCGTGCGCCTCGAGTGGGTGTCGGCGTCGGAAGGCGAGCGTTTCGGGCGCGTCGTTGACGAGTTCACGGAGGAGATTCGGAAGCTCGGCCCGCTTAAGATCAAGGAGTCGATTTTCGAGAGCATGAGAGGCGATGTCCTCCATGAGAGTGAGCGATCGGAGCAAACCGGAGAGGCGAGATGAAGCTCAACATAGGGATATACTGGGGGGCGGCGTGCGGCGGATGCGACGTCGCGATTCTCGATACGCACGAGAAGCTGCTCGAAATCGCCGATATGGCGGATATCCATCTATGGCCCATCGCCATGGATTTCAAATACAGCGACGTGCGCGCCATGAAGGACGGCTATCTCGATGCGGTGCTCTTCAGCGGAGGCGTCAGGAACTCTGAAAACGAGGAGATCGCGAAGCTCCTGCGGGCGAAAACAAAAACGATGATCGCCCTCGGCGCATGCGCGCAGATGGGTGGGGTTCCGGGGCTTGCCAACATGTATACGCGTGAAGACATTCTGAAGCGTGTATATCTCGAGTCCGAGTCGACTGCGAACACGGAGGGAATAGTGCCGCTCGAAGGCGCTAAGAACGGCGCTCACGAGCTCGAGCTTCCACGCTTCTACAACACGGTGAAAACGTTGTCGCAGGTCGTCGACGTCGATTATACGATTCCGGGATGTCCGCCTGCCTCGATGCAGATCTACTCGGCGCTCGGTCTAATATGGGACAATATGCTTCCAAAGAAGGGATCCATCATCGGAGCGGGGGATCGGGCGCTCTGCGACGAGTGTTCGCGGAAGAAGAGCGAAAAGACGATCACGAAGATTTTCCGGACGCACGAGAAGCTCCCGGACGCGGAGACGTGTTTTCTCGAGCAGGGCTTTATATGCCTCGGCCCCGCGACTCGTTCAGGCTGCGGATCGAGATGCATCAAATCGGGAACTCCGTGCCGAGGCTGTTACGGTCCGCTCGACGACGTGGCGGATCAGGGGATCAAGATGCTGAGCGCGCTAGCGTCCGTGATCGAGGCGAAAGACGAGAAGGACATCGATGCGGTGCTGGATACGGTGGTCGATCCTTTGAGGACGTTTCACCGCTTCAGCCTCGCTTCATCGATACTGAGGAGGAAGAAAGCATGAAGCGCATCGCGATTGATCCGATCACCCGCCTGGAGGGTCACGGGAAGATCACGATCTTCTTGAACGACGAGGGCGCGGTCGATAACGCGTACCTTCAAATCCCGGAGCTCCGGGGGTTCGAGAAGTTCGTCGAAGGTCTTCCCGTGGAGGAGATTCCCCGGGTGGTCACGCGCATCTGCGGTGTTTGACCCGCTGCACACCACATGGCCTCGGGTAAGGCCGTAGATGCAGTATACAAGGTGAAGATTCCGCCGGCGGCGGCGAAGCTGCGTGAGCTGTACTACATGGCTCACTTCATGCACAGCCACACGGCACATTTCTACGCGCTCGCGGCGCCGGATTTCGTCGTTGGGCCCGATGCACCCCCGGCCGAGCGGAACATTCTGGGACTGGTGGGCAAGGTCGGTCTCGATCTCGGAAAGCAGGTCATCAGGCAGCGCGAGATCATGCAGGTCGTTCAGCAGATGATCGGCGGGAGAGCTACTCACCCCGTGTGGTGTCTGCCTGGCGGAGTGACGAGGCCGCTGACTCGCGAGGATAGGGAGACAATCAAGGGATTCGCCCCCGGCCTCGTGGGCTTCGCCGAGCTCGGTCTGAAGCTCTTCGACGATCTGGTTCTCAAGAATAAGGCGTATCTCGATCTGATCCTTGGCGACGGATACGAGCTCGTGACGAACTACATGGGTCTCGTCGATGAAAAAAACCGCGTCACCTTCTACGACGGAACCGTGAGGGTCGTAGATCCCGAAGGCAAGGAGATAGATCGCTATGATGGAGCCGACTATCTGGATCATGTGGCCGAGCACGTCGAGCCCTATTCGTATCTCAAGTTCCCGTTCTTGAAGAAGATCGGATGGCAGGGATTGAAAGAGGGAAAAGGTACGTCGATTTACCAGGCGGCTCCGCTGGCCAGGCTCAACGTCGCCTCCGGCATGGCGACTCCGAAGGCGCAGGCCGCATACGACAAGATGTACTCGACGCTCGGTGGAAAGCCCGTGCACAAGCTCATGGCGACTCACTGGGCGAGGCTAGTTGAGCTCCTGTACGCTGCGGAGCGGCTTGCCGAGCTCGTAGAGGATGACGAGATTCTCGATCCCAATGTCCGTGTCATTCCATCGACGACACCGTCGGAGGGCGTAGGTGTGATTGAGGCGCCGCGCGGAACTCTCACGCATCATTACTGGACCGACGAGAGGGGAATCGTCACGAAGGCGAATCTCATCGTCGGAACCACGAACAACAACGCCCCGATCTCCATGGCGGTGAAAAAAGCCGCTGCCAAGTTCATCGGAAAAGGCGGCGAGGTCAAACAGGGTCTCCTCAATATGGTGGAGATGGCATTTCGCATCTACGATCCGTGTTTCAGCTGCGCGACGCACAGTCTCCCCGGCCAGATGCCCTTGACCGTCGAGATCAGGGATGCTTCGGGCGAAACGATCCGGACCGTTTCGCGATAGGAGAGGCGTGCGCACGCGGCATGCTGCCCATCCGTGAAGACAATCGTTCTCGGCCTAGGCAACACGATCCTTTCCGATGACGGCGTTGGTATATACGCCGCTCGGGCCCTCGCCGATCTTCTCCGGGGCGCCGCGGACGTCAGGGAAGCCGAGCTCGCCGGTCTCGATCTCATCGAAATGCTCAAGGGCTATGATCGCGCGTACATCATCGATGCGATCCAACTCGACGGCGAGGCGCCCGGCACCGTTTTCAGGATGAGACCCGATGACATCCGTATCACCCCCCGTCTGGCTTCGTTCCATGACATCGATCTCGTAACGGCGCTCGAGCTCGGACGGCGTTTGGAGTTTCCCATGCCCCATGAAGTTGTTATCTTTGGCGTGCAGGTAGAGGACGCGCTCACGTTGAAAGAGGGCTGTACAGCCGCCGTGGAGGGCGTTATCGGCGCGCTCGTCGAAGAGATCGCGGGAGAGATCATGGAAAGGCCGCATGCAGAGATATCGGTGGGTCTTTCCGGGAGGAGGAACCGGCGTGCATGAGGCCTCTCTCATGAGCAATCTGCTCGCAATCGTGGAAAGGGCGGCGGCGGACGAGGGAGGAGGGCCGGTGCGGGTCGTTCACATGAAGATAGGGGAATTGGCCGGAGTGAACGCGGATGCCCTGCGTTTCGCCTTCGATTGCATGTCGCCCGGGACGGCCGCCGAAAGAGGAACGCTCGAAATCGAAAAAGTGCCGCTGGCCATTTTGTGCAGAGTTTGCGGCGCAACGGCGCATCCGGACGACCTGGTATTCGTTTGCGCGTCCTGCGGCTCATCCGATATAGAGATCATGAGCGGAAGAGAGATGCAGGTGGACTATATTTTGATGAACGATGAGGCGCCGGCTCCGGACGGCTCCGGCCCAAAAGCGCGAAGAGGAGAGGTATAGTATGCACAAGGTGCATGTCGAACAGGATCTGAGGGGAAAGAACGATGCGATCGCGGAGGAGAACCGGAAACATCTTCGGGAACACGGGATTGTCTCGCTCAATGTGATGAGCGCGCCTGGTGCGGGAAAGACGTCGCTGTTGTGTCGCACGATACCGCTGCTTAGGGGGAAGTATTCCATAGGCGTCATCGAGGGCGATATCCAGACGTCGACCGACGCGGAGAAGATCGCGACTCTCGGAGTTCCGGTGCATCAGATCGAAACGGGTGGCGTGTGCCATCTCGATGCGGCGATGGTGCATTCGGCGCTTCACAGTATCGATCTCGATTCGATTGACCTTCTGTTCATAGAGAACGTCGGCAATCTCGTGTGTCCAGCCGAATTTGACCTCGGCGAGGATTCACGCGTGATGCTCCTGAGCGTTTCCGAAGGGGACGACAAGCCGAAAAAGTACCCGCTCATGTTCAGGGAGGCGCGCCTTCTGCTTCTGAACAAGATCGACCTCCTGCCGCATGTATCGTTCGACGTCCAGAAGGCCCGCCGGGAGGCGCGCGAAATCAATCCGAAGCTCGACATCATAGAGATCTCGTGCGCGGTCGGCACCGGATTCGAGCGTTGGATCGCCTGGATCGATTCGTTCGTATCGGAAGCGGGGCATCGGTAATGTGCCTGGGCATCCCCATGATCATCGTTGAAAAAAGTGGAAACGACGCCGTTGCCGAGAGCAGCGGAGTGCGGAAGAACATCCGCCTCGATCTTCTCGACGGTGCCGGAATAGGCGATTACGTGCTCATCCATGCGGGATACGCGATTGAGAGGCTCGATGAGCAGGAGGCCCTCGAAACCCTCGAATTGCTGAGGCAGGTGTACCGAGCCGGAATGGGGGGAGAAACCTCGTGAGCGGGTCCGGAATCATGGAGGAATATCGCGATCCGGCGCTCGCGAATGCTCTGGCGCGGGAAATCCGGGGGATGCGCTTGCCCAAACCGATCGCGCTGATGCACGTGTGTGGAACGCACGAGCATACGATCGCGCGAGCTGGCATGCGGGCCGTGCTTCCACCGAACGTTCGGCTCATCGCCGGGCCCGGTTGCCCCGTGTGCGTATGCCCTGCCGGGGATATCGACAGGGCCATAGATGCGGCGCGAAGGGACAAGGTCGTGGTTGCCACGTTCGGCGACATGTTCCGTGTTCCGGCGTCGGAGACGTCCTTCGAAAAGGCGAAGGCGGAGGGGGCCGATATTCGCATCGTCTATTCGCCCCTCGATGCCGTGAACATGGCGCGCGATAATCCAGGCAAGCAGGTGGTTTTCATGGCGGTCGGTTTCGAGACCACGGCCGCGCCGATCGCTGCGGCTCTATGCGCGGAGCCTCCAGCGAATTTTTCCATCCTTTTATCTATGCGGCTGATTCCACCGGCCTTGCGCTTTCTCCTCGAGCGGAGCGCGGGAACCCTGGACGGCTTCATTCTCCCGGGGCATGTTAGCGCGATAATCGGAAGGACCGGGTACGAATTCCTCGAGAAGGAATGGGGAGTCCCTGGGGTGATCGCCGGATTCGAGGCCCTGGACGTTCTGGGCGCGGTCCGGGATCTCGTTGCGCAAGCGGCCAGTGGAGGCAAGGGGACCGTGGTGAACGGTTACAAGAGGGTGGTGCACGAAAACGGGAATGCGAAAGCGCGAGAGATGATGTTCCGACTGTTCGAGCCGGCGGATGTGCCGTGGAGGGGGATCGGGGTGATCCCCGCCTCGGGGCTCGTTCTCCGGAAAGAGCACGAGCGGTTCGATGCGGGGAAGAGATTGGCCTTGGCTGATAACGCCTGCTCGGTTGACGTCCGTCCCGGGTGCCAGTGCCACCGCGTGATTCTCGGCGAGGCGGAACCCGAAGCATGCTCGCTTTTCGGAAGCGAATGCACGCCGCGAAGCGCTTATGGACCCTGCATGGTCTCCAGCGAGGGAACCTGCAGGGCGCGGTTCTTGTACAGGCCTGTCGGCTCATGAGGATTTCGCCTGGTCGGGATGCGATGCCGTTCAGGGGGAATCGTGACGGGCCCAGCGTTACCTATTGACCGTGCGGTACCCATTCTCGTAAGATTATATGAGCAGCGCGCGTTACGGAGCGCCGCCGTTTGGACAGCCCCTGTCAGAGCTTTGCAGATTCAAAGCCCCCCTGTAGGAAAAGGGCAATTGCCATGAGAAGAGCGATCTTTTTTCCGGCGATCCTGTGTCTTCTGCTCGTTCCTTCACGTTCAATCGCTTGGAACCAGTCCGAGATAGATTGGTTCACCATATCGACGGAACATTTCAATATCCAATACCATGAGGGACTCGATCAGTACGCCGGGCAGGCTGCTGAAATAGCCGAGGCCGTGTACGGTCCATTGACGGAATTCTACGGGTTCAAGCCGAAAGGCAAGATCTATCTGAACCTTTCGGACAAGGAAGACGAGTCCGGCGGCGCCACGTACTACTATCTCAACCGGATCGATATCACGGCCGCGCCTTACGATTTCTGGTTCCGGGGATCAGCCGATTGGCTTGCCGACGTCATCACTCATGAGTTCGCGCACATGGTGTCCGTGCAGAGCTCCTTCAGGCTTCCGCGATGGTTGCCGTCGATCTATCTTCAGGGAGTCAACTTCGAGAAGGAAAAGAGACCGGACGTCATCAACGGATATCCCAATTTTCAGATGTCCGTGCCCGTCTCAGGGGAGCTTCTGCCCAACTGGTTCGCGGAGGGAACGGCGCAGTATCAGTGTTCGGAGGCTCGCCACGATATCTGGGATTCGCACCGCGACATGCTGCTGCGTACGGCCTATCTCAACGGCCGGCTGCTCACCCTCGACGAGATGGGAGTCTTCGGCAAAACGAGTCGCGGATCAGAGATGGTGTATAACCAGGGCTTTTCCCTCGTACGTTTCATCGCAAGGCGCTTCGGCGAAGACAAGCTTCGCGAGCTCATGGCCGCCTTCGCCTCTATGAAGACGTGGAGCTTCGGCGGGCCGTGTAAACGGGTGCTCGGTGTGAGCGATAGCGAGCTCTACCGGCTGTGGATTGATGATCTCAAGGCCGAATACGATCCCGTGGCGGCGAAAGTGGCTGAGCGGCCGATGGAAGGCGGAGTGATTTCGCGTACGGGATTCATGAACTTGTATCCGGTATCCGGTCGGACCGGGAGCGAGGTCTATTATCTCTCGAACAAGGACCGCGACTACGTCGAGCTCGATCTCGTAAAGCGGTCGGCTGACGGCAAGATATCCAACGTCGTCTCGAACGCCAGCTCGCGCTTCGCGTTTTCTCCCGGCGGGGATCGCATTTGCTTCACCAGGAGAACGTGTAAGAACGAACGCGGTTATCGTCTCAACGATCTGTACATCTATCATCTGGAGACAAAGAGGGCGAAGAGACTCACCAGGGCGCTGCGCGCGTCGAATCCCACGTGGTCTCCCGACGGCACGAGGATCGCGTGCGTCGTGGTGGGGCAGGGTTCCCACCGCATCGCGATCGTCGACGCGGGGAATGGAAGCCACACTTTCCTCACTCCCCGGGTGCAGGGCCGTGAGTACACCGGGCTCTCGTGGGGGAAATCGGGGATCCTGGCGGCTCGTTTCGAGGGATTGAGCAGAGACATCGTTCTCATAGACCCCGTCTCGGGGTCGGAAACAGCGCTCGTCGCGACGATCGCCGACGAGCGGGATCCTGCCTGGGATGATACGGGCTCGGGTTTCTTCTACGCAAGCGATCGGATGGGGATATTCAACATCTATTACCACGGAACTGATGGGGCGCCTGATCTCATGGTGACGAATTGTATCGGCGGCGCATTTTCGCCCGCTCCGGCCGGCGATGGTCTGGTGTATGAGGGATACGGCGCCGACGGCTTCGATATCAGGCGTATCGCGCTTTGGCGCGATGGTGCGCGTGAAGCCGATGGAAGCCTCGACGACGACAAGCTCCAGGCGGAGCGTCTGGCGATCTCGGTCGTCCGGGATTCGTCGGGGGGTGGGTCTGCTGCTGCGCCATTGGGAGCATCGGCGGCATCAGGCTCGAGCGGCGCGGGCGGCGCCGAAGAAAAACGATTTGGAATCGAGTATACGGGCATATCCCTGTACCCGAGGTTCATGATATACGAGAACAAGCTGAGAGCGGGCTTATTCCTCGATTCGGGCGATTATCTCAGCAGACAGAGTTTCTTCGCGGGCGCGTCAGCGAACGGCGAAGGGGATTTCGATCTATACCTCTCGGTGGAGACGAGGCAATTCAAGCCGACCTTCGGATTCGACGTGTTCCGGAACAGGAAGTACTATAGCTACCGCACGACCGAAGACGGCTCGGATTATGATATAAAGGTTCGATACGATCTCTGGGATGCGTTCTTCAGCTGCAAGATGGAGCTGGAGCCGACGACGCAGTTCTCCAGAAAAGAGGCGGTGCTTCAGTTCAATCACGGCGAGTACGGATTGAACCTGGAGGTATGGGAGCTTCTGAGCCAGAGGGAGTTCCGGGGAGAGGGAGGATGGAATTACTACGTCGCTAACGAGCTATCGCTTCTCCTGCATTACAGGAACATTCGCGACGAGATAGACGCGGATATAAACCCAAGGGGCGGCAGATCGATCGATGTGGAGATCACGCGCGCCTATGACAAGCTCCATTCGGGGGATTTCGAATTCGCATATCGGCCTGTATACAACAAGGACTACTTCGGCAGGTACTCGGCGATATACGAGGAATACATTCCACTGCCGTTCTGGCGGCACGCGCTCACGCTTCACATGCAAGCGGCGGCTCTAGATCGCAGCGACATCAACGATTTCTTCTACCTGTACGTGGGGAGCCGCGACGGGCTCAGGGGGTATTCATACTTCAGCATGGGAGGGCGAAAGATCGCGATGGCGAGGCTGACATATCGCTTCCCGGTCTGGAAGGACATGAATCAGCAGGTGAGCTCAGTCTATATCGGATCGCTGTATGCCGGCGTGTTCGCGGAGGCCGGCAAGGCGTGGAACGAGGACAAGCTTGATTTCAAAGATAACAAGAAGGACGTCGGCTTCGACCTGCGACTCAAGGGATTCACCTTCTACAGCTTCCCGCTCGCGGCATCCTTGGAAGCGGCCTACGGGCTGGACGACGTCGTGTACAAGGATCCATTCAACACCTTTACCACGTTCTACGAGGGGCATAGCTGGAAGTTTTACGGAAGCGTACTCTTCAGCTTCTGATTAGCCTCGGGGGGGGGCGGCTGCAATGAAAGTGATTCTGGCTGGGTTCAACGTCGAGACGGCCGTTCTCGAGGATGCCCGAAAGCGGTTCGGGGACGCGGTCACCCCGGAAGTCATATCCGCTTCATACGCGCGGATCAGCCGGGATCCGAGAAGCATCGCGGCGCTCCGTGAAGAGGCGCGGAAGACCGTTGAAGAGGCACGGCGCATGAACGAGCGCATAGTTTTCGGACTGGGCCATGCCTCGGTCGCCGAGCACGCTTGTATGAATTTCGATCTCGCCGGAATATCACGGCTTGCCGTCGAGGAGATCGAACATTTTCGCCTTGCCTCGTTTACCGAGAAATCGCAGCGATATGTTCGCCTGGGGAAGGATGTGATCCTTCCTC
This sequence comes from Candidatus Krumholzibacteriia bacterium, assembly GCA_028706585.1. Lineage (GTDB taxonomy): Bacteria > Krumholzibacteriota > Krumholzibacteriia > Krumholzibacteriales > Krumholzibacteriaceae > SSS58A. The sequence continues at coordinate 10,650 of JAQTVX010000051.1, forward strand.
GCGAGATCAAGAGCAGCGGTCTCGAGAAGGAGTTTCGTTCCCACGTGAAGCACCTCCACGCCGCTTACGA
>JAQTVX010000318.1 GCA_028706585.1 Candidatus Krumholzibacteriia bacterium
CGAGCATGGACCCAGATCGAGATCCTTTTGCTCGAATCGCAGCACCTTGATAAGTGCCTGAGCTTCGATGCGCGACGTAACCGCCCTCGAGAACATCTCCCGGTCGACGGCGAGCGCGTGTCCCGCTTGGACCCGAGATTCGGCTGCTGCCTCGAGGAGAAAACAGCCGAGCATGCGCAGTTCCCGCTTCAGCAGCCCTGACGCCGTTTCGGGATTATCCGATTTGAGCGAATTGCTGCATACTAGCTCGGCAAAGTCGGGGGACACGTGCGCCGGCGTCCGCGAAACAGGGCGCATTTCGATGAGATTCACCCGCACACCGTGCGAGGCGAGCTGCAGTGCCAATTCTGAACCGGCGAGCCCTCCCCCCACGACGGTTACCTCTTGCATCAGAGAGGCACCTCGTGGCGACACGACGGGCATTTGAGGAAGCGGCCCTTCTTCTTGCTGTCCTTCTCGACAAGATAGGCCTTCGAGCAGCTCGGACATCGCTGAGCGGTTGGCTTGTCCCAGCTGGCGTACGTGCATTTCGGATAGTTGGTGCAGCCGTAAAAGATCTTGCCGCGGCGCGTCTTCTTTTCGCTTATCTGTCCTCCGCAACCCTCAACCGGGCATGCGATGCCGAGAGTTACAGCTTCGGTGTACTTGCAAGCCGGGTACTTCTTGCAGGCGATGAATCGGCCGAACCGTCCATTTCGGAAGACCAAATCCCCGCCGCACTTCGGGCACTTCCGATCGATTGCCTCGTCCGCTTCGAGCGGACGCGTGTAACGGCACTCCGGAAAACCCGGACACGCGAGGAATTGCCCATTCTTTCCCCATTTCTTGACGAGCTTCTTGCCGCAGTTTGCGCACACTTCTTCCGTTTCTTCCTGCAGCTGCTTCTTCAGCTCCGCCCGCTTGCCCTTGATCGCATCGAGGTCGACGGTGAGCGGCTCATAGAAGAGCTTGACGACGTCGCGCCAGTCGTCCTTTCCCTCATCGACCTTGTCGAGCTCCAGCTCCATGCGCGCGGTGAAATCAACCTCGAAGATATCCCTGAAGAGCCCGTCCAGCGTCCTCCAAACCTGCTCGCCGAGATCCGTCGGATAGAGAGCGACTGCTTTCTTCCTGACGTAGTCGCGGGCCTGAATTACCCCGACGATCGTCGCATATGTGCTCGGCCTGCCGATTCCCTTTTCCTCGAGCTCTTTGATGAGAGAGGCCTCTGTGTAGCGCGGCGGTGGTTCCGTGAAATGTTGAGCCGCGTCGAGATTCCTTGTCGCAAGCGTTTCTCCCCGCGCTAGATCCGGTAACCAGGCGTCCTGCTCCTCACTCTGATCCTGCATGATCGCCAGGAAGCCCGGTTTTACGAGCGTGCGACCGTTCGCCCGCAGAAGATATCGCGCACCCGCCCGTATGTCCACCTCGCGGACCCGATAGACAGCTGGAGCAGCGAGAGAGGCGAGAAAACGCTGCCATATGAGGCGATATAACGCCAGCTGATCCTTGCCGAGAAACTGCTTCACTGCATCCGGGGTTCTGGAGCAATCCGTCGGACGGACAGCCTCATGTGCATCCTGGGCGAGCTTCACCTTCTTGAAGCTCTTCTTCCCGACCGCGACCATATCCGATCCGAATGTCGCTTTCAGGAAATCGACGCCCTGACGCTGTGCCTCATCGCTGAGGCGCGTCGAATCAGTTCGCATGTAGCTGATGAGACCGACGGCTCCCTCAGGTCCGAGCTCGACCCCCTCGTACAACTGCTGAGCGACGAGCATCGTCTTCTTCGCGGAGAATCCAAGCCTCCCCGCCGCTTCGCGCTGCATGCTGCTCGTGATGAATGGGGGCTGCGGATGGCGCAGCTTTTCCCTCTCCGTCACGTCGGCCACCGAAAGCGTTTCGCCCTTGATCGCGGCGAGAATCTCGTCCGCCTTTGCTTTATCCGGAATTTCGGGCTTCCGGCCGTCGATCTTGAAAAGCTTTGCGGAGAACTCCTTCCCCGCTGCCGTAGCCAGAATCCCTTCGATCGTCCAGTACTCCACGGGCGTGAACCGGCGGATCTCCTCCTCGCGCTCGCAGATGAGACGAAGGCCGACGCTCTGCACGCGTCCGGCGCTCAAGCCCCGATAGAATATCTTCCAAAGAACCGGGCTGATCAGATACCCGACGAGCCGATCAAGAATGCGGCGCGCCTGCTGCGCGTTGACCTTGTCGATATCGATATCGCGAGGATTTGCCACCGCCTCCTCGATCGCGTTCTTCGTAATCTCGTTGAAGATGATTCGCTTGATGGGAAGCTTCGATTTCTGCAGCACCTCCTTGAGATGCCACGCGATCGCCTCTCCTTCGCGGTCCATATCGGTCGCAAGAAATATCGTGGAGCTTTTCGACGCTTCTCGCCGGAGCTCCGCCATAATCTTCGTCTTGCCCTTGACCGTCACGTATTGCGGCTTGAATCCATCATCCACGTCGATGCCGAGCTCGCGCTCGGGAAGGTCGCGGATGTGCCCCACGGACGCTTTCACAACATAGCCGCCACCGAGATATTTCTTGATGGTGCGCGCCTTGGCGGGGGATTCCACGACGACGAGAACGTGATCCAATTGATGCTCCTTCCTCAATGCACGTATCGATCGCGCCGTGCACCGTCGGGGGGAATATCCTCAGGAAGATCGGATACGAAGCGGGACGCGAGATCCCGCACCTCCTCGAGCGATACGGGAGGAGCGAATTCGAATGCGGCGTTATC
>JAQTVX010000319.1 GCA_028706585.1 Candidatus Krumholzibacteriia bacterium
GGCGAAGCGCCGTTTGTCGACTGCTCCATCACGCCGGACGACGGTCTCGAGGAGGCCGCTTCGCCGACGCTCGTGATATCGCTCTCGCCGCGCGGGCGCTCGGCGGAGGGCGAAAGATCGCTGAAGGATTTTCTCGCGATGGGCGAGCCACGGAAAGGTCTCATTCTGGAGCGGCTAGCGCACGCCTTGGACGGCGAGCATTCGGCGGTCGCGAACGATTCGCTGCGCTTGAGACTGTCAGCGGATCCATGCTTCGACCGCGAGCGTGATCTCGTCCACCCGCTTCACATGATGCTCGAACGCTCCGGGCTCGAAAACGCGTCGTTCCACCTCGTTTCGATGCGCCTGTATGGCGCGCATTCCGGTGCCGAGAGATTTTCCAGGCTGCTCGAGGCGAACGTATGCGCGCATATCTCGAAGGACAACTGGCTCGTCTCGCGCGGGGATAAGCCCGGCCGGTTCTCTCTTTTCGCGGTCGGGGCTTCGCGCGAAAGCATCGGTGAAATGATGGAGAGCCTCCGCGAGCGGTTCGCCCATTGTTGCCGCGAGCGCGGCGAGGAGCTCTATCCGGCGTTTCGCTGGGAGATCGCCTTCAGCCGCGATCCCAACGGATGCACCGATTCCCAACAGAGGGCGGCTCTCGAGGCGCTCATCTAGGAAGCAATCAACTTCAGAGCAATCAACGGTGAGTCGTGAGAGCCTCTTCGCGGCCGGCGCCGCGGTCGATTTCCGCGCCGCCGTCCTCGTTCGGTTTCATCGAGAGCAGCAGCAGGCTCAGAGGCTCCGTGATCGTGTGGCGAACGTTCGGCAGATGGTTGTGAAAGAAGAATCGGCCCGAGCGGATGTCCATGAGCTTATGAAAGGCCAGCTTGCCGTTGAGGCCGGCGCATCTCGCGTGGATGATCTCTCCCTTTTCGAAGAATATCTCTCCGCTCGCTTCCGAGCTCCCGACGATCAGCCGTCCGGTCCGAAGATTGGCGTTGATCAGAGAGACGATATCGAGAATGGGGATAAGAGTAATGGTCCCCTCGAGCGGATAGCTTCGCCGTGCCATCCTGCGGCGTATATCGATCGCGAGCACGCACAGTATGACTGCGAGAATCGCGACGACGAGATGCGCGAGAACGAAGCGTCCCGTCGCGGTCAACGCACCCACCGAGCCGTCAATGGCCTTGCGCCCGTGTTCGGCGGCGACGGCGGCCGGCGCCGCTTTCTCCTGCTGCACTTCGCGGGCCGCCTCGGCGGCTGCGCTCTGGCTCAGATCCGCGAGCCGCTCCTTCGCCCACGAGTTGGCGGGATCTTCATCGAGGACCGCCTGCAGTGCAGCGCGAGCTTTTTCATTCTTCGCGGACGTTGTATCCATAAGGGCGATCTGCGCGTTGCTCAAGGCCTTTTCGAGCCGGGAGCTCCGGGTGCGCTTGTCTATCTCGGCCGCGAGAGATGCGGCATCGGCGTTGCCCGGATTGATCGCTTGCGCCCTCGCAACATACTCCCGCGCGGTTGTCATGTTTCCCTTGGCGAGCTGGCATTTCGCCATCGCCGTGAGGGCGGTCGCGTCCTGCGGCTTGAGGCCGAGGTACGAGGAGAGCTTCGGAATAGCCCGGTCGTAGTCGCCGGCGTTCAAGAACGAGCGCGCTTCATCCAGCGTGGCGCGAGCGAGCGAGCCTTCGATCCGGGCGAGCCGTTCCCGCGCCCACGATGCTCCCGGATCCTGCTGCAGACCGCGGACGTAGAGCTCCCTCGCGTAATCGAGTCTTTCCCTCGATTCGTAGATCTGCGCGAGCTGCCAGATGGCCGATGTGAACGATGGATCCTTCGTGAGAGCGTCCTTGAGGATAGATTCCGCCGTCTGGGTGTCTCCGCGCGAAAGCGCCTTCTGCGCGTCGACGAACAGCGCCTCGGCCTGCATGCGAGGGCTGGTCTGGCTCTGCGCTCCGGCGGCGAAACACACAACGAGCATTGGAACTACTGCGCAAATGAAGAGGCGAGTTTTCATTAAAATCCTCCGTATACGGTCTTTCGCAAATACCATTCCAGAAGCGACGGAAAAAGCGATGAAACACTCGCCGCCGCGACTTTCGCGCCTTTGCTTCGGATTCCCCGGCCGAATGCGCCGGTTTCCGGACGGCTAACTGAACGCCTGTCAAGTAAATGGTTGATTTCAGGGATTCGCATTTGATAGAATGCCCCGCGTTAACGCTTTGCCGGGGGTATCGATGCAGCCCTATCGTGAAATATTCTGGAACATCGGTTATCATTATATTTTCTATTCACTTGCGGCTCTCGCCACGGCCGTATTCCTGTATGGGCTCTACAGCCGGTGGAAGCTCTGGCGCTCGGGCTGGCTCGAAAAGCGCGCGGGCGGTTTCGACTGGCGGCTCGTTTTCAGTCGAGTGTTCCTGAACGCGTCGATTCTCAAAGGGGATCCTCTGGGAGGCGTCACCCACATATGCATCATGTGGGGCATGATCATTCTCTTCCTCGGAACGGTCGTCGAGACGACCGATCATTGGATAATTACTTTCCTCAGGGGAAACATCTATCTGTTCTTCGCATTCGTGCTCGATGCGGCGGGCGTGGTCCTGATGGCGGGCATCGTGCTCGCGTACCTGCGCAGGTACGTTTTCAAGCGCGGTAAGATGATCACGGTCATCCGCGACCACGCGGCGCTGATTCTGCTCTTCTTCATAGCCCTGACTGGATTCATGGTGGAGGGACTCAGACTGCGCG
>JAQTVX010000052.1 GCA_028706585.1 Candidatus Krumholzibacteriia bacterium
CCTCGGCGACGAGGGAGGAGCAGAAGGAGTCCCCCGAGGTGTTCGTGACCCGCTGCTCCAAGCCCCAAGACCCGTCCCAGATCCTATGGTATATCTGCGTGTTCCCGTTGCGGTCGTCGTTCCAGACGAGATGAAGCCGTCCCCAGTCGTCCACGGCGAGGTTCGGTCTATCCGATGTGCCGGCGTCGTTAGTGACGCGCTCGTCGGCGAGCCAGACGCCTCCCACCCTCATCTTATGGTAAATCTCGTAGTTTTTGTCCCTATTATCGAGCCAGACGACATGCAGGACACCGTCGCTGTCAACCGCGAGCCACTTGCAGTTGGTGGCGGCAGTGAATGATATCGCATCGTTGTTCGTGAGGCGCGTCTCATCCTGCCAGCCTCCCGCCGCAGCGATGGCGGCATGCGTGCTGACGATTGTTGGAATCGCCGTAAGGGCAATTAGAATAGACAAATAGAACGTTTTTATTCGTCTGTAGTGGCAAATCCGGTCCGCGTTTGAGAGGTTCACATTCACTCGACTTTTCCCGGCTTGAGGCGTCTTATCCGACCACAATAAGTATAGATCATGGGCTCGTGGCGGGGCAACGGTCGAATTTTTTAATCCATGCCGCGATACGGACTTGCGTACTGGCACTAACGATGCTTCAAAATCCGGCGGGAGAGTGTACCTCGATTGCAATGCCGGGAGGAGCTCATGAAACTGAGATTCGCGCTCATCCTCGCCCTGGCGATCGCGTGCGGAATCGGCGCCGCGTGTGAAAAGGGCAGAAACAAAGGTGTGAAGGGGCCAGCCGCTGGCGGTTCGAGGCCCACTCGCGACGCGGTGGGAGACGACCGGGGTCGCCCCCAGAAGGGCGGCCGCCTCGTCATCGGCATGCAGCAGGAGCCTGAAATCCTCAATGAAGCCGTAAACTCGATGGTCGCTTCCGTATACGTCTGCAATCTCATATTCAGCAAGTTCGTGAAGTACGATGCCTCGATGAAGCTCGTGAGCGACCTCATTGAAGAAATACCGACGGTCGAGAACGGCGGCATCTCGGGGGACTATCTCACGTATACGTATCACCTGCGAAGGAACGCCCGCTGGCACGACGGCGTCCCGGTGACCTCCTACGATGCGAAGTTCAGCTACGAAGTCATGATGAACCCCGACGTGAACGTCGAGACGAGACAAGGGTGGGACGTCGTCGACAGGGTCGATACGCCCGATTCCCACACCGTCGTTTTTCATCTGCGCGAGGTCTACGCGAATTTCGCGAGCGACTGCTTCTACGATGAGTCGGTGCTGCCGGAGCACCTCCTGAAAGGGAAGCTAGGTCCCCAATTTCAGAGCGCCGAGTTCCATCGGCACCCCGTCGGTTCGGGCCCGTTTGTCTTCAAGGAGTGGGTGAGCGGTTCCCACATCATCGTGCAGGCGAACAGGGATTACTACGGCGAGGGGCCATATCTAGACGAGATCGTGATCAAGTTCGTGCCGGACGGCAACGCGCTCATGATGCAGCTCGAGACGGGGGAGATCTCGGGCGTCGATAACGCGCCGAATACGGCGCTGGCCGTCGCGGAGCGGATGCCGGGGATAAGGCTTTTCAAAAACCCCGCCCTTTTCAACGAGCACATCGATCTCAACTGCGAAGACGGAATCCTCCGCGACCGTCTCGTGCGGCGCGCATTGGCGCTAGCGACGAATCGTCCGGAGCTATCGGAGAAGATCTATGAGGGCGTATGGTTGAGCGCTTACGGGGATGATCATCCCCGGTCCGCGTACTATGCGGCCGCGGTGGAAACTCTCAATGCATACGACCCGGCGCGTGCCGAGAAGCTGCTCGCGGAGGCAGGGTGGGTAGATCGCGACGGTGACGGCATTCGCGAGAAGACCGGGAAGAAGCTGGCGCTCGCCGTTTCAACGACGACCGGCAATCTGAACCGCGAGCGCACCGAGATGGTTCTCAGGGAACAGTACCGGAGGATCGGCGTCGACCTGGCCGTAAAGAACTACAGCCCCGCGGAGCTTTACGCGAGCTGGGACGAGGGCGGAATTCTCCGCCGCGGAAAGTACCAGATGGCCCTGTACGCGGTTCTCATGCCTCCGGATCCGTCCACCAAGGAAGGGACATATTCCGAGGCGTTCATTCCGCCGAAGGGACAGAACTTCACCCGTTTCAGGAACGACAAGCTCACGCGCCTTCTTACCGAGGGGAGCAGGACGGTTGTCTTCGCGGACCGGAAGAGAATCTACGACGAGATATCCGCGATCATCGCGGACGAGGCCCCAGTGATCCCGCTCCTCTGGGTGACGCAGCTGGACTGCATGCCGGAGTCTCTCGTCAACTATCGTCCGAACCCGACGCAGTCCGGCGATACCTGGAACGCCAATGAGTGGTGGTTGAAGAAATGAAACGGCATGCACGGTGGCTCATCATCTGCGTGATGCTTCTCATAGCCGCGATTTCGCTCGTCGAGCTATGGCCCGGCGAGAAGAAGGCGGAAGGCCCCGTCATCAGGTTCTGGGGCGCCGCGCGGAAGGTCGGCGGTTCGTGCCTCATAGTTGAGAACGAAGGCACGCGATTCATCGTCGACTGCGGCGCGCTCGGGGAGCAGGGCAGCGGCGCGCTGCCGCCGGAGCCGGATTCGCTCGCCTTCATGATCCTGACGCACGCGCATATAGACCACAGCGGTCTCATTCCGGAGCTGTTCCAGGCGGGATTCAAGGGGCGCATATACTGCACGAAAGGAACGGCCGAGCTTGCGCCGATCATGCTCGGCATGATGCGGGGCATCTCGCGCGACAAGATCCCGCGGGAGATATTCGACAGGGCTCTCGCGAGCCTCGTCCCCGTGCCGTTCGGCGAGACGGTCACGGAGCGCTCGGTGTCGTTCCGTTTCCTGAGGGCCGAGCATCTTCTGGGCGCCGCTTCCGTGGACATCCATCTCGCATCAAAGGCGGATACGGTGAGCCTTCTTGTTTCGGGCGACATCGGCGGGGGCAACTCGATCCTGCTGCCGCCGCTCGAGAGACCGGATCGCGCCGAATACGTCGTTATGGAATCCACGTACGGAGGAACTCATCGGGACTCGTCGCAGGCAGGCTCGCCGGAGGGCCACGAGGAGTTCGCCGCGGCAATCGGGAAGGCGCTGGGCGCGGGAGGTGACGTCCTGGTTCCATCCTTCACTCTCGGGAGGACGCAGGAGGCGATTGCGGTCATCGACGATCTGCTTCGGAAGGGCGTGATCCCTCCGGAAACCGAGGTCTTCGTCGACAGCCCCACTGCACGGAAGATCACCGACGTGTACAGGAGCATGAAGGGGGAGCTGTCGGATTGGGCGCAAACGGCGTATCCAGGCGAGGCGCTGCGGTTCGCGACCCTTCGGGAGGTGAGGAGCCGCACATCGCTCAAGGTCCATGATCGGCGCCACCGTCCGGCGATCTTCATCTCCTCGAGCGGTGACCTCTCGCATGCCAACTCTCCGCGCCATCTCATGCGAATGTTCTCCAAGGCGAATAATCTCCTGTGCATCATCGGTTGGCAGGCGCCCGGTTCCGTCGGGGAGCGGCTGCTCGCTGGGGATAACCTCGTTCTCGTGAGGCATCAGGAGGGGAAAAAGGTGAAGGAAGACTGGATTTCGCCGGCCATGACGGTGAAGAGCTTTCATTCCTTCTCGGCACATGCGGACGCCGACGGTCTTCTCGAATGGCTCGGTGCCGCCCGCGGCGTGAAGCGCGTCTTTATCGTGCATGGCGAGGAAGACGCCGCGCTCGCTTTGGCGCGGTCAATCAACGCGACCCTCGGTATCCCGGTGACCGTTCCCATGAGGGGAGACGGCTTCGTGCTTTCGCCGCGAAAGGGCGCGATCGCCAAGTCGTTCCCCGCTCGCTCCCCGGTCGAATCCGACGCTGCGGGGAGCGGGGCCGCCGCCGCGGCGGATAGTCTGCTCGAGAGGGACGAATGATCGAAGTCTCGATGAATGTTCAGGGAGATGCGGCATGAGGGCATACGTGGCAAGAAGGCTCGCGCGAACGCTTCCGCTCGTCATTCTAATTTCGATCGTGACGTTCGCTCTGCTCCATCTGGCCCCTGGGGGGCCGGTTGGGCTCTATGCGGACGATGCGAGAATGAGCGAGAGCGATCTCGCCCGGATCAGGACGAATCTCGGGCTCGACGAGCCGCTGCCGGTGCAGTATATGCTGTGGTTCAAGAGGGCCTTTTTGGGCTTCGATTTCGGCGCGAGCTACGCGACGGGGCAGCCGGTCTCGCAAATGATAATGGATCGGCTTCCCGCGACGCTCGAGCTGATGGGAACGGCCTTTGTCCTGGCCGTCGTTCTCGGCATATCGATTGGTATCGCCTCGGCGCTCCGTCGTGGCCGCTTTCTCGACCAGCTTTTCTCGGTGATCTCGGCCTTCGGGCTCTCGATGCCCGTTTTCTGGCTCGGGATCATCGCGATATACGTCTTCTCGCTCAAGCTCGGTCTATTTCCGAGCGGCGGCAGGGTGACGCTCGGCGCCCCATCCGGTTTCATGGATCATGCGCGCCACCTCGTGCTTCCGGCGAGCGTGCTATCCGTCGGCTTTCTCGCGTCGTGGAGCAGCTACACGCGCTCTCAATTCATCGGCGCGATACAGAGGGATTTTGTACGCACGGCACGGGCAAAAGGCCTCAGCGAATCGGCAGTGATCTGGAAGCACGCGCTGCGGAACGCAGCGCTCCCGATACTCACCGCGATCGTCATCCAGATCCCGACTCTTTTCACCGGCGCGGTCATAACGGAGACCGTTTTCTCGTGGCCTGGAATGGGGAGGCTGTTCTATGAGGGGCTCGAAAGGCACGACTACCCGAGAGTTCTCGGTGTCGTCGTGATTTTTTCGTTCCTCATAATCCTGTTCAATCTCCTAGGTGATTTTCTGTGCGCCGCAATCGATCCGAGGATATCGCTGGCAGGGGCTACGTCCGTGGGCAGCGGCCGGGAGGAGGAGCTATGACGCAGAGGGCTGGATACAGCGTCGCCATGGACCGCTCTGCGGCGCTCGCGCCGATGCGCCCGACTGGATGCGGCCGGGTCGGGAGCTCTTCGACCAGCGGCCCCGCCGTCTATGCGTTCGCTCTTATTCTGCTCATCATCGTTGTGTCGGCGCTCGCGCCGCTCATGACGCCCTACGACAGGGATGCGATCGATCTCGGGGCGATTCTCGCTCAGCCGTCGGTGGAGCATGCACTCGGCACCGACGACCTGGGCCGCGACGTTTTCACGCGGCTCATATATGCCGGGCGCTTCAGCATGCTCGTGGCTCTTTGCGCCGTGTCGCTCGCCTTTGTGCTCGGCATTTTGATGGGAGCGATCGCGGGCTACCGCGGCGGGGCGGCGGACGCGGCGGTCACGATGACGATTGATCTGTTCCTTTCGATTCCCGTTTTCCTCGTGCTCCTAGTTATCGCGTCCGCCGGCGGCGGCAGGCTCTGGCTCGTCCCCATCGTCATAGGCGGAACATCATGGATGGAGACGGCTCGTATCGTAAGGTCGCTCGTTATGTCGCTCAAGGAAGAGGGCTTCGTCGAGGCGGCCCGCTCGGCCGGCGCCGGAAACGCGAGGATCGTCGTGCGGCACATGCTGCCGCAGACGCTTCCTTCGGCGATCGTTTCGGCCACGGTTGGCTTCGCGCAGGCGATGCTCGTTGAATCGGCGCTGAGCTTCCTCGGCTTCGGTGTTCAGCCCCCCGTTCCTACGTGGGGAAACATGCTCCAGAACGCCAACGTCTTCATCAGGGAGGCGCCTGTCGCCGCGTTCGCTCCCGGGTTCATGATATTCATCACCTGCCTCTCGTTCAACCAGGTCGGCGAAGGCCTCCGGAGGATGCTTGCCATCGAGCGTTGATTGGGCTACCTTCAATTCCATGAGTACCGGTATAAGAGCGGTCGGTCTCGTTTCTGGGGGGCTCGACAGCGCGCTGGCCGTCGCAGTGGTGAAGCGCGCGGGAGTCGACGTCGTCGGGCTCCACGTCGCGATCGGTTTTTCGAACGCCTCAATGCGGCGCGAGATCCTGGGGGAGAGCCGAGATATCATCGCCTCCGAAGAGTCCGTCAGGATGTCAGCGGCCTTCCGTGTCCCGGTGCGGGTAGTCGATTTCTCCGGCGAATATATGGACGTGCTTCTCCACCCCCGCCATGGCTACGGCGCCAATGCGAATCCGTGCATCGACTGCCACATCTTCATGATAAAGAAAGCGCGAGAGATCATGGTGCGGGAAGGGGCGCATTTCGTCTTCACGGGAGAAGTGCTCGGACAGCGGCCGATGTCGCAGAACATCAGGGCGCTCGAGCTCATCGACCGCGAGTCCGGTCTCGAGGGGTTTCTAGTGCGTCCGCTGAGCGCGAGACTGCTCCCGGGCACCGTCGTCGAGAAGAACGGTTGGCTCGACGGGGACGCCCTCCTGGATATTCAGGGGCGCTCGCGGAGGCGTCAGATGGAGCTCGCCGCCGAGATGGGCGTCACGGGCTATTCCGCGCCCGCCGGCGGCTGCATGCTGACGGATGAGCATTACGCCGGAAGGCTCAAGGATTGGCTGCAGTACCGCGGATCGGCTCCGCTCAGGCGCGAGGAAACTCTGCTGTTTTCCGTGGGTCGGCATTTCAGGCTGTCCGCCTCGGTGAAGCTGGTTGTGGGGAGACACGAAGCCGAGGATCTCTCCCGCGAGCGCGAACGGCGCTCCGGGTGGCTCGCGTCGCCGCTAGACGTCCCGGGTCCCACCGTGCTCGTGCAAGGTCTGCCATCCGACGATTGCCTGCGCGTCGCAGCGTCGTTCGTCGCGCGTTACGGGGGCGCGAAGTGTTCCCCCGCGGCGAGGGTGGTCGTCAGAAGGGGAGACGTGGAGAAGATCTTCACGGCCGTTCCGGCGAGCGAGGATCTCATCGAACGCTGCCGCATATAGAGCCGAAGCCCGCAAGCGTTCCGTTCCCTGGTCGCTCAGATCCCTTCGCTCCAGAGCCTTCGAAGCTCGTCGCGCCTGGCGAGAAACCGCCGTATCATCCGGCCGTGGCTTTCGAACGCGAGACGCGGAAGATCATCGAGAGAGTAGAACCGCGCCTCTTCGGCGTCATCGCCGGCGCGCAGCTTGCCATCGAAGCTCGCGAACGAGTATCCAATGATCAGGATCGAGCCGCCGAAGAATGCGCTTTCCTGGTAGATGATGTCGACGAGTGAAGGCTCGTGACAGGCGATCCCGCACTCCTCCTCGATCTCGCGCCGCGCAGCATCGGCCGGGCTCTCCTTCATTTCGATGAATCCGCCGGGGAGCGCCCAGAGATTCTTCCCCGGCTGCCTGTTTCGGCGTATGAGAAGGATCTCCCCCGCTTCGTTCGTCACTATTCCCGTGGCGGCCGGAATCGGATTCTCGTAGATGAAGCGCCGCTCCGCCTCGCAGTAGAGCCGCATTCGCCCCTCCGAACTCTTGAGCGAGAGCGGCGCGCCGCAGTAAGGACAGTATCGCTTTTCCAGATCAGGACGCATAGCCGATCAGCGGGGCAAGCCGAATTTCGATGATCGATAACCGAAACCCGAGTGTAGCTTCTTCCGCCGGCATTCGCAAGGCTCTTTGCCTGTTTCCTGCCGTTTGAGCGGCCGTTTCCCGTTGCCTCGAACCGGCGCTTCCGGTAGCATCGTTCTCGCTCTGGAGAAGGGAGCCATGGGGGCAGCATGAGAACACGATTCGACGTCGTCGGAATCGGATATACCGCACTCGATTATCTCGGCATCGTGGATCATTTCCCCGCCGAGAACACGAAGCTCGAAATGAGGGGCTTCGCGATCCAGGGGGGAGGCCCCACGGCGACCGCCATGGTGACGTTGAGGCGTCTCGGGCTTGAGGTCTCCTTCATCGGAAAGATCGGCGACGACGATTTCGGTGCGCGGATGATCGAGGAACTCCGAAGCGAGAGCGTCGACGTCTCCGCGGTCGTCGTGGAGCGGGGCGCCGCCTCGCAGTACGCCTTTATCATGGTCGATGCCGGCACCGCCGCGCGCACGATCCTTTGGACGCGAGGAAGCGTCTCGCCTCTTAGGTCTTCGGAGGCGAATCTCGATCTCGTCGCCGCGGCGCGCGGTCTCTTCATCGATGATCTCGAGCCCGAAGCGGCGCTGGCCGCCGCGCGGACGGCAAGGGCGAGCTCGGTTCCCGTACTCATCGATGCTGGCTCCGTGCGCGAAGGGGTCTGCGAGTTGCTCCCGTACTGCGACCATATCATCGCGAGCGAGCTCTTCGGGGAGCAGATCTCGGGGAGCAAGGATCTTCGGGCATCCCTCGAGGCCATTCGATCTTTCGGCCCGAAGTCTTCGGTCGTGACTCTCGGCGAGAAGGGGTGTGCCTTTCTGAACGGTGGAGAGGTGGTTGAGGTTCCCGGTTTCGCAGTTAGGGCCGTGGATACTACGGGCGCCGGGGACGTCTTTCACGGGGCGTATCTCTTCGGCGTGCTCCAGGGGTGGGACATCCTGCGGGTCTGCACCTTCGCGAACGCAGTCGCGGCCCTGAAGTGCAGGAGGCTCGGAGGGCGCGCGGGGATTCCGAACCTCTCCGAGACGCTCGCCTTTCTGGAGCACGAGCGGCCCGGCATGGATTTTCCATTGAACGACTGATCGCTGTGCGCGCTCGCCGGCCGTCTCGTCATTTAACCGTGAAATGCTCCGCTTTCCCCGTGACGAGATCGAATAGGATCCAGCCTGGAGGCTCGAGGAGACCCATGAGATCGCCCGGATTGATGAGCGGCGTTACACCGATCCGCTCGATCTTCATCCGGTGCGTGTGCCCGCAGAAGACAGCCGCGTATTTCTTGGTGCAAGCGAGCGCGTGCGCGAACTCTGGGCGATGCGTGAAGGCGATTTCTCCGTTCTCCGTGCCGACGAAGCCGACCTCGCCGTGGAGCTTCACGTTCGGGAACTTTCTGGAAGCGACGCTGCCGATCGTGAGACGGTCGCCCTCGTTGTTGCCGAAAACCACGTTCACCGTGCCGGCGAATTTCGCGAGCCGATCGATGACGAACGGCGAAACGAGGTCTCCGCAGTGGAAAAGCGAGGCGGCCCCCAGTGCATCTATGCCGGCGAGAGCCTTCTCGAGGTTCTCGAGATGATCGTGCGTATCGCTGATGACTGCGATTTTCACCGTGGATGCCCACCTTTCGGCGCGTGCGCCGCTGAGAACCGACGGGGGATCGCACCTGCGTGAGATTTCGAACGCACGCTCATTATACTCGTCCGGTTTGCCCTGCGGCAAGAGAAGCTCGGCACGTTCAGCCAGCCTCACCGGGGTTCTTCCACCTAAATGAATCCGACCGCGCGTTTCATGGCATAGCTCTTGATTTCCCGTCACTTGGGCATTGGTGCAGTCATTCTCACGCTCAAACGGGAGATCATTGGAAATGCCAAGGACGCAAAAAGCAAAAATCATTGATATTATTGAATTTAAGGCGGCTCGGAAGGGCTCCATCAGTGTTTGCATGATCGCGCGGGACGAGGAAGACTTCATCGGCGGGGCGCTAGGCAGTGTACAGGATCTAGCCGATGAGATGATAGTTGTCGATACAGGCTCGAGGGATGGAACGATCCTCGAGGCGAAAAAGCACGGTGCGGACGTGTATGAGGCGCGCTGGAACAACGATTTCAGCGAGGCCCGCAACTTCGCTATTGAGAGGTGCACCAAGGAATGGATTCTGGTGCTCGACGCCGATGAGGAGATCGCGCGCGCCGACCATGAGTCCATTCGCGCGCTCGTGCGCGATGAAGGGAACGCGGCGTTCGCCTTCGAGCAGCGCACTTATACGAGGGAGTCGTCGGTCCCGGGTCTCGAGGAGGTTTCGGCCGCTGATGAAATGGCCAAGGAGTGCCTGGCGTACTTTGCCGATCGCCAGATCAGGCTCTTCCGCAATACGTCGGCGATCCGCTACGCGTGCGAGATACACGAAAGCGTCGAGGAATCGCTGATAACCGCCGACATCCCGATACGGGAGAGCGGCATTATCCTCCATCACTATGGAAGGATCACTCCGTCGAACCGCGTCTACCGAAAGACGCTTGCCTGGTGCGATAAGGAACGCGCCGGGATGGACGCCTGCCCCGGCGGCTCGGCCTATCTCTACGAGATGGCCGCGCAGCTGCTCGAGCTCGGCAGGCCGGATGATGCCCTTTCCCACGCCGCCGTGGCATTGGAGCTCGGCGCCGCTCACTGGGAGTTCCTCAATATCGCCGGGCTCGCGCACATGAGAAAGGGCGATCGGGATGAGGCGCTCTCGGCGTTCAGATCCGCGCTGCGAATGGCGGCGGAGCCGCACGCCCAGCTTTTCAACAACATGGGCGTCGTGCTCATGGAGACCGGCGAGAGCGCGGAGGCGCTCCTCCATTTCGAGCGCGGAATCGTTCTGGAGGGCGACAATCCGGATATCCTCCGCAACGCGGCTTCCGCCTGCGCCCTCGTAGGCGAGCTTCGAAAGGGATTGGAGTATATCGAGCGGTCGCTCGCGATCGATCCTTTCGCCGCGCACTCGTATGCGATCCACGCGGACCTCAGCTACCGTATGAACGATTTCGACCGGACGGCGCGAATCCTGGATTCGATGCGCTTTCTATCCGATGTGCCGTTCAAGGTCTATCTCAAGATGATACAGCTCCATACGCGGATGCACCGCGG
>JAQTVX010000320.1 GCA_028706585.1 Candidatus Krumholzibacteriia bacterium
TGCAATATCGAGCAATGTGATAGAGGAGAGGAACCTAAAAATCAGGGTGGCCCATATTCTCAGGAGCCTCGAGTTCGGAGGCGCCGAGAGACTCGTCGTCGATCTCGCCGGAGCGCAGAAGGAATCCGGCCGGATCGAACCCGAGCTCGTGTGTCTCGAATCTCTCGGACCTCTGCACGGCGAGGCTGGGCGAAGAGGGCTTTCCTGCAGCCTCATCGGATCGGGCGGCGTTCGTTACCTGTCCGGGATAGGCCGCATGCGCAGCCATTTCTCGCGGACAAAGCCTGATATCGTGCACACGCACAATTTTCTCTCGCACGTTCATGCGGCCCCGGCCGCGCGCCTCGCCGGAATCCCGGTCGTCCACACGAAGCATGGAAGGGCCGTCACGAGCTTCGCCTGGTCAAAACGCTTTAGAAGATTTCTCTACCAGCTTGCCGACAGGATCGTGGTCGTCTCGAACGAAACGGGGATGAGCTTTCTCGCGAAGAGCGGCGTCGCTCCGGAAAGAGTCGTCGTCATCCACAACGGGATCGACACGAGCCGTTTCGTGGGTCTAGATCGCGGCGGAGCGCGGCGGGATTTGGGAATCGACGGCGGCGCCATCGTCTTCGGCGCCGTTTCGCGTCTCGATCCAGTCAAGGATCATCCCGCGATGTTAGAGGCGTTCAAGAAGATATCGGACGCATGCGCGCGATGCGTGCTCGTCATGGTCGGGGATGGCCCGGAGCGCGGAGCCATCGAACGCATGGTGAAGAATCTCGGTCTCGGCGGCGCGGTGAGGATCGAGGGTTTCAGCGCCGAGGTGCCGAAGTATCTGGCGTCATTCGATCTGTTTCTCCAGCCGTCGACCGAGGAGGGCCTATCGCTCACGATTCTCGAAGCGGCCGCGGCTTGTGTTCCCGTGGTCGCGTCATCCGTAGGCGGCACCGGCGAGATCATAGAGGACGGACTGACCGGTACGCTGGTGCCCCCGCGGGACACGGAGGCGCTCGCAGACGCGATGCGACGGTTCGTCGGGGATCCGGCGCCGTTCAGGGAGATGGCCCGCCGGGCCCGGGAAGACGTCGAGAAGCGCTTCTCGCTCGCCGGAATGGCGGGGGCATATGAAGCGCTTTACACATCGGTGCTGTGCGAGAGAGGAGCTTGCTGATGGGCAGGATCATGGGATTGGTGGATTGGGGCGACCCGGCTGACGCCGGAGCTCTCATCGAGACGATGCGCGACGGCTTTCCTCGCTGGAACGGCGCGAAGATCGTTTTCGAGAAGATCGTGAGGAACGGCGCCGCCATCGGGCTCATATCGGGGGATCAGAGCTTCGAGGGGGGGGTGCGCGAGCTCGAGGGTGGCAGGTACATCGCGGCGTACTGCGGTTACATGCCGGGTCTCGAGAAGGCGTTCCAGGATAACGGCTGTCCCGCCGGCCGCGACGCGGGGAGCAATATCATCGACCTCTACCGCCGGCTCGGCGTCGATTTCCTGAAAGCGCTGCCGGGCATGTTCTCGATCGCCCTCCATGACGGCGAGCGGAAGAAACTGCTGCTGGCGGGCGATCGGAACGGGTATTTCCCGATCTACCACTCCAGCGGGCCCAGGCGCTTCGCGTTCGCGTCGGCGCTCAAGCCCATCGCGGCGATCGGCGTCTCGAGGCGGATCAATGCCTCGGCGATTCTGGAGCACATCGCTTTCGATGCCCTCTACGGGAGCGCGACGTTTTACGAAGATATCAAGATTCTTCCCTTCGGATCGTATCTGGTGCTCGATCTCGAGAGCAAGCAAGTGACCGAGGGAAGCTATTTCAGATATGAGGAGCTTTTCGATGCGAGGGCGTACGAGGGAAACCGCCGTATCGACGCCCCGGGAGAGCTCACGCGCAGGCTCAAGAGCTGCGTCGCTCGCGTCATGGAGGGGCGCGACGCGTCCGCATTCGGCTTGAGCTGCGGCGGAGGGATCGACTGCAGCTACGTCGGGGGGATTCTCAAGGAGCTCGGCTCTGCGCTGCCGATGTTCTGCACGGACGTTTCCGAGGCGAGGTTCCGCGAGGGGGAGATGGCGAAAGCGTCCGCGGACCATCTCGGCGTCGAGCTCCATGTGAGGTCGCTCACGCGCGAGGCATTCTATCCGGCGCTTCTCAAGTCGATTGCCGATTTCGCCCAGCCGATCGTCCATCCGAACACGGCGAAGTTCTATCCCGATGTCGAGGAACTCCGGTCATCGGGGCACCGCAACCAGATCTACGGCGTGGCGAGCGATCTTCTGTTCGGCGGCATGGGGATCGTAAGATCGTACTACCGGTATCTCCGGGTGCGGAAGCTCTCCGGGGTGCTTCCCGCGAAGATGCGCGCATTTGCCGGGACCGTGCTGTCCGATCCGGTCCGCGTCAATCTGGATCGTCGTCTGCGCAATCCGATCGGCGTTATCGCCGGGGCCGGCATGGGGAATTTCGAGCGGGCCGCCATGCAGCAGCGCATCGAGACGGCGCTCGCCGGGATAAAGGATCCTTCCGAGCGCGCCCTCAAGGTGCTCATGATCGAGAACCTGTGCGAGTATCAGCAGCATCTCCTCAACCGGCGCTACGAGCTGAGCGCCTCCAACGGTCTTTCGCTCTTCTTCCCGTTTCTCGATCTCGAAACGCTGCGTTTCGCAATGAATCTCCCCGTCCTGTTCTGCGTCGACTTGCGGACCTCGAAGATCGTCGAGCGGAAGGCTGCG
>JAQTVX010000321.1 GCA_028706585.1 Candidatus Krumholzibacteriia bacterium
ACCGGACGAAAACAAAGATGGAGCTTCTCCGGAAGAATCCGGTGACGAGGCCAATATCTAGGAAGTGAAGGGAGTTGCAATCGCGTGGCTAAGATTCGTGTATACGAGCTTGCGCGTAAATACAATATCTCGAGTGAGGCCTTGATAAAGATCCTCGTCAAGGAGGGCTTCGCGGTCAAGAGCCACATGAGCACGGTCGAGCAGAGGGCCGAGCTCCTCATCGAGCAGCACCTGAATCGGGTGAAGGCGGCGACGAAGAAGGAAGTCAAGAAGAAGGACAAGAAAGAAAAGCCCCCGACCCCGAAACCGCAGCGCGCGCCGCGTCCCCGCAAGGAAAAGAAGGTCGAAAAGCGCAAGGAGGCCGATCAGAAGGCGGTAAAGGAGAGCGTGAAGCGCACGCTTGCGAAGCTCGATATAACGCGCAAGACGCACAGGCGCAAGCACCGCGAGGACGTGGTCGCCGTCGTCGAGGAAGAGAACGTCATCCATCTTCCCGAGTTCTCCACCGTCGCCGAAATCGCCGAGCAGCTCAAGGTAGATCCGTCTGCGATCATCCAGAAGTGCCTCGGTCTCGGGCTCATGGTCACGATCAATCAGCGACTCAACCCCGACGCGATAATCATGATCGCCGACGACTATGGCTTCAAGGTCGAGTTCACCGAGAGCTACGGGCACGAGATTCTCCGCGAGAAGCGCAAGGGGAAACCCGAGCGCATGCAGGGGCGGCCTCCCGTCGTCACGATCATGGGGCATGTGGATCATGGCAAGACGTCGCTCCTCGACGCGATCCGGAAAAGCCATCTGATAGCGGGCGAAAAGGGCGGCATCACGCAGCATATTGGCGCATACGAGGTCGAGACGGGAAGGGGCAGGATCACCTTCATCGATACGCCGGGCCACGAGGCCTTCACCGCGATGCGAGCGCGTGGCGCGCAGGTCACAGATATCGTCGTACTGGTCGTGGCCGCGGACGACGGCATAATGCCGCAGACGATCGAGGCGATCAACCACGCCCGAGCGGCGGACGTGCCGATGATCATCGCGATCAACAAGATCGATCTCCCGAACGCCAGCATCGAGCGCGTGAAACGGGAGCTCCTCAAGCAGAACATCGTCCTCGAGGAATACGGCGGGAACGTCATGGGCGTCGAGATGTCGGCCAAGTTGGGCAGCAACGTGGACAAGCTGCTCGAGATGATCCTGTTTCAGGCCGAAATGATGGATCTCAAGGCGGACGCCGAGGCGCCGGTTCGCGGGGTCGTGCTCGAGGCGCGCAAGGAGGAGGGCCGAGGCAACGTCTGCACGGTGCTGATCCAGCAGGGGACGCTCAGGATCGGGGACGTGTTCATAGCCGGCAATTACTACGGCCACGTCCGCGCGCTTCTCAACGAGCGCAACAACAAGATCGATTCGGCGCCGCCGTCGTCGCCGGTCGTCGTTCTCGGGTGCATGGGGCTGCCAAACGCCGGCGAGAACTTCGTTCAGGTCGAAGACGATCGCACGGCGCGGGAGATTTCGCTGAAGCGTCTGCAGTACCAGCGCGAGAAAGACCGCCGCGTCGTGCAGCGCATCACCCTCGACGATCTGTATAAGCAGATCAAAGAGGGGAAAGTGAAGGAGCTCAATCTCATTATCAAGGCGGATATGGACGGCTCCGTCGGGGCGCTCGTCGACAGCCTCTCCTCGATCAACAGCGATGAGGTCAAGATCGAGATCATTCACAAGGGAGTGGGAGTCATAAACGAGGGGGACGTGCTGCTTGCATCCGCCTCGAACGCGGTCGTCATCGGGTTTCACGTGAACATGACGCCGAAAGCGGCGCAGCTGGCGAAGTACGAGAAGGTCGACGTTCGCCACTACGATATCATCTATCAGGCCATCGACGACATCAAGGCGGCGATGTCCGGTCTTCTCGAGCCCGTTATCACGGAGCGCGACACCGGAGTGGCCGAAGTCCGGCAGGTGTTCAAGGTGTCCAAGGTGGGCGCGATCGCCGGCTGCCACGTCAAATCCGGCAGCATCGCGCGAAGCGCGAAGGTGCGCGTAAGGAGAGGGGACGAGATTCTTCACACTGGGCCGATTTCTTCCTTGAAGCGATTCAAGGACGACGCCAAGGAAGTGCAGGCAGGGTTCGACTGCGGCATCGGGGTGAGCGGATTCGACGACTTCATGGAAGGGGATTTGCTCGAAGCATTCGTGGAAGAGGCCAAGAGCAAGTCGATAGAGTAGGCACGAGGAGGATCGTTCCCCGTGGTCGTCGCGAGCCTCAGAATCCGGTTCTTCCTGCCCGGATGTCTTTCTCTCAAGCAGAAGCGATTCGTTCTCGCGAGCGTCAAAGCTAAGCTCCGGAGCCGGTTCAATGTGAGCGTGTGCGAGAGCGACTTCCAGGATAAATGGCAGCGGAGCGAGCTCGCGATCGCCGTGGTCGCGACGGACCGGCGGGGCGCGGAAATCGTCGCCGGCGAGGTTATGGATTTTCTGGAGCATGAGCCGCGGATCGTGCTCTGCGATTGCGAGCGGGAGTACCACTGAGATCCGCGCTGGAGCGAGGTAGAGCTAAGATGAGCGAAAAAAGCAAGGAACGTGTCGAAGAGGAAATCATGGTTCTCGTGGCCGAGCTGCTTCTCCGGCGGGTCAAGGACCCGCGTGTCGCGAACGTCTCGATCACCCACGTGGAGGCCGCCCGGGATTATT
>JAQTVX010000322.1 GCA_028706585.1 Candidatus Krumholzibacteriia bacterium
GGCGGCAAGCCGGGCTGGAACCAGAAGTGGCGCTCGCCGCTGCGCGCGGGACTCGGCACTCTCGGGGAGACGCTCGCCTCGCTGTATGAGAAAGAGACCGCGGGCCTGTTCAAGGATCCCTGGGAGGCGCGCAACGGCTATATACGCATCATCGAGGAGCGCACCCGGGAGGCCGCGGTGAAATTCGTATCAGGGCATGCCTCGCGGGAGCTTTCGCCGGCGGAGATCTCCCGCGCGCTCTCTCTCCTGGAATGCCAGCGGAACGCCCAGCTCATGTTTACCTCCTGCGGCTGGTTCTTCAGCGACATCTCCGGACTGGAGACCGTGCAGATCATGCGGTACGCGGCCCGCGCCATCGAGCTCGCCGGGACGGCTCAGTGGCTCCCGCTCGAAAAGAAGCTCCTCGCCGACCTCAAGGGAGCGCTCAGCAATGTTCCGGGCATGGGCACGGGGGCCAACATTTACAACGGCACGGTAAAGGACTCCATCGTGAGCCGCCCCTGCCTCGTCGCTCTCTACGCCATCACATCGCACCTTTCAGGCAAAGAGAGAATCGATCGCATCTACGGCCGCCCCGTCCGCTCGCTCGGCGAGAGCGTGCAGCGAATAGCCGAGGATTACGTGAAGATCGGCTCTCTCGAGATCACCTCGCGCATCACGCTCGAAGCGGCCGTGTACGAGTATCTGCTCTACGTCGAGGACGAGGCGTCGTTCGTCTGTTTTGTCCGGGAGCGCCGGAGCGAGGCGGAATTCCGCGAAATGATCGAACGCATAGGCAAGATGGCCAGGGCCGGGCTCATCTCCGAGATACGCCCGGCGGCCTCCGAGTACTTCGGCGGCAAACGTTTCACGATCCGGGATTTCCTCCCGGAGGACCGGGAGAGAATCCTCCGGCGCTTCACGGCCAAACGGCTCGAAATCATCGAGTCGCGTTTCGCCGGGGTATTCGACGATAGCAAGCACCTTCTGTTGCTTCTCAAGGATGCAAACATCCCGGTGCCGCAGAACATTCTGATTCCCGCGCAGACCCACCTCACGAAGCATCTCGTCGCCGAGGTCGAGCAATGGGAGCGCTCGCTCAATCCATCGGGGCTCGCCGGTATCCGCAAGATCGTCACCCAGGCGTCCACCTTCGGTATCCCGATAGACACGTCTTCGGCGGCCGCCTCTTTCAGCGATCTCATACTCGAGAACGTCAAGCAGCTCGCCGACAGGCTCGACGCGGGGGCCGCCTCGGCCCTCGAGCAATTCGTGAACCTCGCGGACGAGATGGGCATCCGGACGAACTACCGCGACATCCAGAACCGCCTGTACGAGATACTCGAGACGAAGATCTCCCCGCTCATCGACGAGCTGTCCGTGCATCCGGGTGAACGGGAAGAGACGAAGAGCGCTATCGCGGCCTTCCTGCGCCTCGCGCGCAGGTTCAACTTCAACACGGACCCGTGGGACAAGAGGCTCGGGGCTCTATGAGCCGGAACGACGTGCAAAAGCGCATCATGCGGCTCCGCGAGGAGATCGCGAGGCACGACCGCCTCTACTACGTGCTGGACCGGCCGGAGATTTCGGATGCCGAATACGACCGTCTCCGCAAGGAGCTCGAGCTCCTCGAAGCCGACAACCCCGATCTCGTCACGCTGGACTCCCCCACGCAGCGCGTCGGCGCCACGCCCCGCGACGATCTGCCCAATGTCCGCCACGTCAAGCCGCTATTGAGCCTCGAGTCGGTGATGAACGAAGGCGACGCGCGCGAGTTCGACAGGCGCGTGAAGAAGGGGCTCGGGGGCGACGACGCGACTTACACCGTGGAGCCCAAGTTCGACGGGCTCTCGGTCGAGCTCATATACGAGAACGGCGTGCTCGCGCGCGGCGCGACGCGCGGCGACGGAACCGTCGGCGAGGACGTCACGCCCAACATCCGCACGATCCGGACCGTGCCCCTGAAGCTCCTCGACGCCAAGCCCCCCCGCACGGTCGCGATCCGCGGCGAGGCGATCATGCCGCTCGCGGCGTTCCGCGATCTCAACCGATGGATGACGGAGCGGGAGATGCCGGTGTTCGCCAATCCGCGAAACGCGGCGGCGGGCTCCATCCGCCAGCTCGATTCCAAGGTAACCGCCCGGCGGCCGCTATCTTTCTTCGCCTACGAGATAATGGCGGTCGAGGGCGCCGAGCCCCCGGAGACGCACGCGCGCGAGCTCGAGCAGCTCTCGAAATGGGGGCTGCGCGTCGACTCGAGATTCAGGATCTGCCGTACGATCGACGAGGCGATCGCGTTCCACGCGGAGCTCGCCGCGAAGCGTGACGAGCTGCCCTTCGAAATCGACGGCGTCGTGATCCAGATAGATTCCAAGGTCGATCGCGAGATCCTCGGGTTTCGCACCCGATCGCCGCGCTGGGCCATCGCGCTCAAGTTCCAGCCGCGCAGGGAAGTGACAATCGTCGAGGACATCGTGGTCCAGGTCGGGCGCACGGGCAAGCTCACCCCGGTGGCGCTCCTCAGGCCGGTCGACGTGAGCGGAGTCACGGTGAGCCGCGCAACCCTCCACAACGCAGGCGAGGTCGCCAAGAAAGACATCCGCGTCGGCGACTCCGTGCGCGTCGAACGGGCGGGTGACGTGATCCCCGCCGTCGTCGAGCGAATCCATCGCGAAGGGGAAAGGCGTAAACGCCCATTTGCGATGCCCGCCTCAT
>JAQTVX010000323.1 GCA_028706585.1 Candidatus Krumholzibacteriia bacterium
GGCGCTACGCGAAGGTGATCGTAGTCGATACCGGAAAACGGCGGGTCGCCGTCGTCATCAACAAGATCATAGGTCAACAGGATATCGTCATCAAAGCGCTGCCGCTGCTCTTCCGGGGGATCCAGGGTATTTCCGGCGCGACGGTACTTGGAAGCGGAAAAGTGGCATTCATCTGGGATCCACACATTCTTTTCGAAGGAAGGTGCACGTATGAGTCCGATCAAAAGGCCATCGTACCTGAGAATTGATGCCCTCAGGGAACTGGGGAACATCGGTTCGGGAAACGCCGTCACGGGACTCGCGAAGCTTCTCAAGAAGCGGATAGACGTCAACGTGACGAGCGTCGACCTCATACCCGTGAAGATCATCTACAATTTCTTCAACGGGCCGGAATCGATGGTTTCCGTCGTCTACATCGAGGGATACAGCGACGGGTTCAGGGGGATGATGTTTCTTATCTTCCCGTATCCCGAATCGATGCGTCTCGTAGAGCTCGTATCGGGAAAACAGAAGAAGGACGGGAAATTCTGGGACGAATACTCGCTGTCGGTTCTCAAGGAGATCGGAAACATCATGTGCGGGTGTTATCTGAATGCGCTCGCTTCGTTCGTTCACAAGAAACTCATGCACTCGGTGCCGCAGCTGTCCCATGACATGCTCGGCGCGGTGATGGATTCGGTGCTCGTGGACCTCAGCATGGAGTCCGACTATGCTCTCGTTATCGAGACCGCGTTCACGCTTGGGGAGGACGCGTGCAAGGGTTTCCTGTTCTTTGTTCCGACCGCGGAGTCTCTGGAAACTATCTATGAAGCAATCGGCGTCGAATGACATGAAAGGAGAGCAACAGTGAAACTCAGGGTGCTTATCGTTGATGATGCGATCTTCATGCGAAAGATGATCTCTGACATCCTGGCAGAGAACGGAATGGAGATCGTCGGCGAGGCCGATACGGGGATAAAGGCCGTGGAGAAATTCATGGAACTGCGTCCCGATCTGGTGACGATGGACATCATCATGCCCGAAATGAACGGCATCGATGCGGTTCGCAAGATCATCGAGTTCGACTCGCAGGCGAAAATCGTCATGTGCAGCGCGCTCGGTCAGCAGGCGCTCGTTCAGGAAGCGATCACCGCCGGCGCGAAGGACTTCCTGATAAAGCCCTTCAACGCGGCGCGAGTGGTCGAGGTTGTCGCCAAGGTATTCAACCAGGTTCCGACGGTGTGACGGTCCGGTGAAAGGACGGGACATGCCCGAACTCAAGGATGACGAGCGAAAGGTACTGCTGAGCTTCGCTTCCCGCGTCGAGAGGAGCGACCCCGGCGCGCTCAATAACCTCGGCGTTCTCTAC
Organism: Candidatus Krumholzibacteriia bacterium; assembly: GCA_028706585.1. Classification (GTDB taxonomy): domain Bacteria; phylum Krumholzibacteriota; class Krumholzibacteriia; order Krumholzibacteriales; family Krumholzibacteriaceae; genus SSS58A. Next base: position 1,349 of record JAQTVX010000323.1, read on the forward strand.
TTCCGCAAGGGGATGTACGCGGAGGCGATGGAGCAGTTCAAGGAGGCGCTCAAGGTCGACAACAAATTCGACCTTGCGCGGGAGAACCTCCGATACCTGTTCGCCGAGACCGGACTCGAGGATCCCGAGGTCAAGCGGTGGCGGGACGAGGTCAACCGGGATCCCGAGAACTTCGAGGCTCTGCTGAGGCTCGGGGTGAGCTACCAGAACATGGGGCGTTTCCGCGAGGCGACCGACATGCTCGGCGCCGTCGTCGAGAAGAATCACGACCATGCGATGGCGCGCTTCCATCTCGCGACGACGCTCAAGGCGCAGGGGCTCTACCAGCAGGCGCTCGAGCATTACCTCTATATAAGCGGGAATTTCGCCAAGTCCGCCGTATTTCATGCCGACCTCGGCGAGGTTTACTACAACCTCGGCCGCACGGACGAGGCGATCGCCGAGCTCGACGCGGGGATCAAGCTCGATGCGGACTACTGGCGATCGCACTTCCTGCTCTCGTTCGCATACGGGGACAACGGCCAGCTGCAGGAGGCTCTCGAGGAGAGCCGCGTGGCGTCGCGTCTGAATCCATCGTTCCAGAACACCGAGGCGAACCTCACGCTGTCGAGCTACGGGAAGGGCGGCCAGTCCGACGCCTCGCGCACCGCCATGGGCAAGGAGGTCGCGAGCCTGGAAAGCACGTCCTTCACCCTCGGCATGGCTTATCGGGAGCGGGGATTTGCAAAGGAGGCACTGAAGGAGTTTCAGAAGGCGCTCCAGGATATGACCGACACCGATCGCGTGCACATCGAGATCGGCAAGATCCACGTCGGCGATGGAAACCTGGACGGTGCCGCCGAGGCCTTCCTGAGAACGCTCGAGGCGAACCCGGAGAACGCCGACGCGTACCGGCTTCTCGGATGCGTGTATCATCTCCAGGGAGATATGCACGGAGCGGCCCTTTGCTACCTGCAGGCGTTCCGGCTCAACTCCGCCGACGCCGACACGATGAACAATCTCGGCGTGCTCCTCTATCAGGTGGGCCTCAAGGAAGAGGCCGAGCGGATGTTCAAGAAGGGCCTGAACATCAAGATCTATCATATCGAGCTGAACTACAATTTCCTCAACTGCCATCTGCTCAAGGAAGAGTACATGATGGCGGAGAATCTCATTCAGCGATTCGAGGCGTTCATGGGCAAGAGCCCGCTGCTCTACGAGAAGCGCGCGATTCTGAACTACAAGATGAACCGGCTGACGCTCGCGCTCTTCGATATCGAGAGTGCGCTGTCGCTCGACAAGAGCCACGCGGACGCCCTTTTTCTCAAGGCGTTGATATTCCTCCGCGAGGAGGATTTTCAG
>JAQTVX010000324.1 GCA_028706585.1 Candidatus Krumholzibacteriia bacterium
AATATCCCGGCGGGCTCGGTTTCTCGCTCAAGGCGTACGATCTCGTCGAGGAGATCATGAACGCGGCGCTCGAGCTCATCATGACCTGCTCGTGCAGCCACGGTTGCCCCTCCTGCGTGGGCTCGCCGATACCGCCGTTCTCGCAGCTCGATCCGGAGGCCGGAGGCAAGGGGATGATCCCGGACAAGGAAGCGGCGCTCGTCATTCTCCACGCCCTGCTCCAGAAAGAGCCGTATGTGCCGCGGCCCATCGAGCGCGCCCGGGACGAGGCGCCGGCCCCCGAGCGGCCGAAGGGCAAGGCGCTCCCGATAGAGCTTCAGGGCAAGCTGCGGGAAGAGCTGCGCAAGAAAAGAAGACCCGCATAGCAAAGATGTGAAGCGTTCATGGCTGGATTAGGGAGCCGGTTGCTCTCCGCGGGCTGCAAACCCGTTGAGGATGCCTAATACGTATCCTGTTCGGTTCGACTCCGAACCCAGCCTGAAAAATAGGAATGGGGCATGGCTCGCATTGGACCATGCCCCATTTTGCTGCCGGCTCAATGCGCGGCGGCTCGCGCCTCATCGCCCGGCCGATTTCGGCGGGGTGGGTGAGGTGGCTACATGAAGATCCCCATAGACAAAATAGTACGGGTGTTCTCCGAGGGTGGCGGCGCAGGGGGGCTGTTTCGTATCCTCGAGCCAGCAGACGATCCTCGTTGAGTCTCCGAAAGTGACGCCCTTGCCGGCATAATGCATTCGGATGCCCAGTTGCGGCAGGAATTGATCTATGTCGGCCATGCGTGCCAAAATGCGCGCTTCTTCATGGGCGGCCCGGAACTCGTCCATCGGGTCTCCACCTCTGCGGTACTTCGTGAGAATGAGAGGCTTGACCTTGTTGGAATCGGCGAGATCGCTCATATTGTCAGGGAATTTATTTCCCAAGAGTGCGAGCCACTCGGAGAATATTCTTACGGTCATCTCCGCTACCGCTTGTCCATAGACAGTGCATGTATCTGTGTCTCCGTCTTGCTCTACGTGAGTTTCCACGCTGTATCCCGCCGGAGGGACGAAGCTGAAATACGATGTGTCGCGAGCCGCATTCCATTCGAAGTTGTCGAAGATCGTGCAGGGCTCACCCGGCTTCAAATAGACCCAGCCCGTTGCTTTCGAGCGATCGGTCACAAAGTCGTTCAAGCGCACGCCATATGCATAGCTGGAATCATTGGGACCGAGTCGATCGGCTATCGTCTCGATGCGGACCGGGAGCTCCGTCCCGAGATCGACCCATACGACGTTCTTGAGCGTCTCTTTACCGTGTATATTTGCATATTGCTCGTAGATGGCGAGGTTTTTCCCATCGTGGCGTTCCTTTCGCGCAAAGGAGAAACCTCTCATCTTATGCCATTCGGCGAGCAGATCCACGGGATCAATCGAGCGCCGACTTTCAGAAAGCTGTGTCGGCTCGAACTCAACCCTGGAGAGCACCGCTCGCTTCTCTACGGGATACAGCCGAAGCCGCGTCCGAGCACCACCATCTTCACGACCCGTTACAACGATGCTGTCACCGTAATCCTTGCGATAGCGGCCGGTGCGCGTCCGTCCTTCCTCTCGAGTCACCCATTGGCCGAGATCCCAGGTCCGCAGGCGAAAGACAACATTGTCGGCCTTCTGCATCTTTTCCTGCACGGCGGCGAAGGCGGGGACCGAGCCATACTCCATGCCACGGAAGAGATCGATGACAACGAGGACGAGCACGGCTGCGGCCGCCGTGGCGGCGATGGCTGCGAACCGCGGCATCCGCGCGAGCCGGTTGCGGAATCTATGGGCGGTCGGGTTGGTCGAGTCTGGCGTGAGCCGGTGCGCCGAATTCGGCTCCGCCGCTAAAACCCTCTCGACCGCCCTATCCTGTACGTTCCGGATCGACTGCGCGTGGGACGCCGCGAGCTCGGCGAGGCGCGAGTCGTCCTCGAGGAGCCGCGCCCTGTACGCGCGGCACGACTCGCACGCGGCGCAGTGCCGCTCTATCTCGTCCAGCTCCGCGGGCTCCACGGCGAATCCGATTGAGCTCTCGATTCGCCGCCTCATCTCGCGGCAATCACGATTCGTTGCGTGCTTCATTGTGCGCCTCCATTTTTTCCAGGAGCTTCCGCAGCTCGCCGCGCGCCCGGCTCAATCGCATATATACTGCGTCGGCGGAAATGCCGAGCGTCGCGGCGATGCTCGCTGTGCTTCGATCGTCGAAATAGTAGAGCAGGAGAGGGAGACGGTGTTGCTCGGGAAGCTTCTGAAGGGCGCGTCTGAGGCCGGAGAAACGCTCGGGCTCGTTGGCCGGACGGTCCACACGCGCGGCGAGCAGCCGCTCCCGGTTAGCGCGCGTCCGCAGGAAATTGCGGCTCAGGTTGGCGGCGATGGCCGCGATCCAATGCCCGAATTTATCGGGATCCTTGAGCGAGAGAATATTCGTGAATCCTGCCACGAGAGCCTCCTGGGCCAGATCCTCCGCGTCAGCGGCGTTGCCGGCCATGCCGAGGCACACCGTGTAGACGCGGGCGGCATGCAGGCGCACGAGCTCGGCGTAGGCGTCGCGATCTCCCCGCTGACACTTCTCGACGAGTGTCCGGTCCCGGCCGTCTGCCATCGGGTCTCCCCTCTGATATTCACCCTGTAAGACAATCGAGGCATCCAAATCCCAACGGCGA
>JAQTVX010000325.1 GCA_028706585.1 Candidatus Krumholzibacteriia bacterium
TGCTCGTTGAAAAGTCGGAACGCATCGGGAGGGTGACAATCAATCGTCCCGGCAAGCTCAATGCGCTGAGCATAGGGACGGTCGTCGATCTTATCGAGGCGTTCAAGCAGATGAAGAATGACGGCGAAGTCGGCGTCGTGATCCTGACGGGCGCGGGCGAGAAGTCCTTTGCCGCGGGTGCGGATATAGGGGAGCTCATCACGCTCGAGCCGCTCGGTGGCAAGGAGTTCGCGGCGAGGGGGCAGCATCTCGCGAGTCTCATCGAAAATCTCGGGAAGCCCGTGATAGCCGCGATAAACGGCTTCGCGCTCGGAGGCGGATGCGAGCTCGCCATTGCGTGCACGGTCAGGATCGCCGTCGACAAGGCGCGAATCGGTTTGCCCGAGATCAATCTCGGCACCATGCCCGGATATGGTGGCACCCAGCGCCTCGCGCGGCTCATCCCCAGGGGCATTGCCATGGAGCTCGTGACGACCGGCCGGATTCTCACGGCCCAGGAAGCGTTCTCCATGGGCCTGGTGAACAGGGTTGTGGCGCAGGAGGATTTCGCAAAGGCCGTCGACGACATGGCCCGGCTGTATCTCGCGAAGCCCGCATTTTCACTCAGGGCGTGCATCGAGTCGGTTCTGCACGGCACGGAGATGTCGTTCGAGGACGGCCTGCGGCTCGAGGCATCCCTCTTCGCCATGACGTGCGGCACGGAAGACATGAAGGAGGGGATGAAGGCCTTTCTCGACAAAAGAGAAGCCCGATTCAAGGGGCGCTGATGACCGGAGCTGGCAGAGCTCTTGCACGAAACAGTTTGAAAATGGCCGGTTCAAATATTAGACTTAATGGTGCAGTTTTGCGGAGAATCCCTGCGGGTCCGGGAGTTTCCGTTTAATTTATTATTTATCAATAAGTTGGCGACCTGGTATAACAGCGAGAGTGGCGGAACTGGCAGACGCGCAGGACTTAGGATCCTGTGAGGAAACTCGTGGGGGTTCAAATCCCCCCTCTCGCATATGGCCAAAATAGCCAGAAATGGTTGATTTTCAACCGATTCTAACCGTGGGGGAATGATGGACGGCAAGTTTCTCGATAACGAAATAAGCATTCGGATTATGGAGGAGAAGGGCTGCCAAAAGGTGATCTCGGTCGAAATATCCCCCGAACGGTTCGAAAGCGAGAAGGGCCGTGTTCTCAAGGAAATGGCCAAAGAAGTGGCGATTCCGGGCTTCAGAAAGGGCAAGGTGCCCATCGAAGTCGTGGAGCGGCGTCTGGCCGGCGAGATCAAATCCGAGGCGCTCAGGAACATGCTGCCGCAGGCTTACGAGCACGTTATCGCGGAGAAAGGTCTGGAGCCCGTCGCGGATCCCGAATTCCGCGACGTGAAGGTCAACGATGAGGGTTCCATCAGCTTCACCGTATGCCTCGAGGTTTTTCCACGCTTCGAAATCGAGAGCTATCGAGATATCAAGGTCGAGCGCGAAGAGATCGCGATTGCCGACGAGGAAGTCAATGAGGTCGTGAAGAATCTTCAGGAGCGTTCGGCGGATTTCCAGAAAGTCGATCGAGCGGCGGTGTCCGGGGACGTCGTGACGCTGGATTTCACGCCCATCGAGGACGGCGGAACGGTGGACGTCAAGAACCGCGTGACGAACTACCCGGTGGAGCTCGGAACGGGGCAGATATTCCCCGCCTTCGAGGAGGCCGTTATGGGCAAACGGATCGGTGAATCTGGGAAGATTGCAATCGATTATCCGAAGGACTACAAGCCGGAGCGTCTCGCGGGCAAGAAGATCGAGTACGAATTCACCGTGAACGACGTGAGGGAGAAGCACATGAGCGCGCTCGATGATGAGTTTGCGGCGAAGATCGACTCGAGATTCAAGACGCTCGCCGAGCTGAAGGAGGATGTGCGCCTCAGGCTCCTCGAGGAAAAGGAGAAAGAGGCCCGCAGGCAGCGCGAAGAGAGGGCCGTAGATATCATAATCGAGCGGAATCCGTTCGATATTCCCAAGAGTATGCAGGAGCGCTTCAAGAAGGAGCTTCAGAGCGAGGATGAACGCAGGCGCGAGATGGCCGGTGTCGCCAAAGAGTCGGACGCGGAGAAGCAGGGGCAGATCGATGAGTTCTTCGACCGCATCGCGCTCAGAAACATCAAGCGCTACTTCGTTATGGAGCGCATCGCCGAGAAAGAGGGAATCGATGTCTCCGAGGCCGATCTGGACCGGGAACTCCAGCAGATAGCCGAGGAGAACGGAAGGCAGGCGGAGGACATCAAGAAGCTGTTCATGAAGGATCACGACCGGATCGCCAACCTGAAGAACAGGCTCCGGGAAAGGAAGATCTTCGAGGTCATTCTCGGCGCCTCGTCATGAGCCGGCCGAAAGCGAAGAAAGGAAACCATGGAGAAGATCTATAATTCGGCTTACATACCCATTCCATACGTCATCGAAACGCGGGGACGCGAGGAGCGGGCATACGATATCTATTCGAGGCTTCTCAAGGATCGCATCGTGTTCATCGGAACGGCGATCGAGGATACTCTCGCAAACAGTGTTATCGCGCAGCTGCTCTTTCTCGAGGCGGAGGATCCGACGAGGGATATTTTCATCTACATCAACAGCCCGGGCGGCGTCGTCTCGGCCGGGCTCGCCATATACGACACGATGCAGTACATCTCGTGCGAG
>JAQTVX010000053.1 GCA_028706585.1 Candidatus Krumholzibacteriia bacterium
TGGTTCCGGTTTCCCGCGCCGCACCGACGCTCCTGGGCGATTCTTCCTCGGCAGGTGAGGCCTTTACCGGCTCCCGCGGAAGCCCGAGCTCGCTCAGCGCGCGGTCGAGCGTTCCGTAATTCGGGATGAGCGGTTCGAAACCGAGGTCCCTGAATATCTTCAATATTACCGAGTTCATGCCGGCGAGCACTAGCTTTCCGCCAGAAGCGCCGAGCTTCTGCATGCACTTGACGATGATACCCCATCCGCTGCTGCTGATATACACCATATCGGAGAGATCGAGCACGAGGTGCGCGGGATTCTCCGCAAGGCACTGCTCGAACCTGTTCTCGAGCTCCTCCGAGGTCGAAGAATCGACCGCGCCGTTGATCGCGAGCACTATGATTCCCTTCGCCCCTCCCCCGGCCTTCGAAACGCCGATGGCCAGTGAGGCCTCGTCTCGCTTGGCCATGGATTCCACGCCGCCGGCAGCCGGCGGTTGCGCCGCCACCGCCGCGGTATCTTCATCTTCCAAGGTCCCTCTCATATCCTCGGCCGCCGGAGGTTCATGCCCGAAATCCTCGATAGCCTCGGCGAGAACACCGAACGAGCGCATTATGGAATCGAAGCCGAGCATATTGAAGATGCTCCCGACTTCTTCGTCCATGCCGAAGACCTTGATATCCCCGCCGCGACTCCTGATGTCCTTTATCCTGGAGGCAAGAACGCCCCAGCCGCTCGAGCTAACGTACTCGACGCGGGACATATCGAAAACGAGCTTCACCGTGCCACGATCGACGAAATTATCCAGGACGGACCGGAGCTTGACGCAGCTCACCGTGTCGATGACGCCATCGAGATAGAGTATCGTGATCTCCCCGCGGTCCCCCACCGTTCCCGCCTCGATCTTGAGCGGCGTCCATGGGGATTCCGAACCGGCAACCTCTACGAGCTCCGAACCGACAGACGACTCCGTGGATTGCTTGACCTCGAGGGGCTTGAAAGCGGCATTGCGACGCGAGACCTCCTCCAGTCGGTTCTGCCGCTCTTCGAGGGACAGGGAGATGTATCGAACGGCTTCGCCGACATCGGCAAATTGCATGATGATCTCCTGGAAGCCCAGGAGCTCGTATATGTCATATACCTCGCTCGACATACCCACGAGAACGACGTCCCCCTCGCCTTCCCTGAGAGATTTCACTCTGCCCGTGAATATGCCCCAGCCCCCGCTCGAAATATAGGTTACATCCTTGAGGTCAACGATGATCTTGCGATAACCGTACTCGTAGACGCTCTCGAGTATGCCCTCGAGCTCGCCTGCCGATGAGGAATCGAGGTGGCCCTTGACGCGGAGAACGACAATCCCTCCCGGAAGCTCCTCCGATGAGACCTCGACCGCATGCCCCTCACCCGTTTCGAATTTAGCCTCACGGGCAATCCGCTTTTCGCGCGGCTTGGCGGCTCTAGCCGGACGGGCCGAGCTGGGAACCGGCCGAGCTTCCGCCTCTTGCGGCTCCTCTTCCACACCGGGAACCTGGACCTGCTCCCCGACGGCCGATTCGATCTCGGGCGCCTCAACGCGAGCCCGCGAAGCCATCATCGTCTTGAATTCATCGTCGCTGATCAGCCTGTTGCGGCGCAGGTACTCCAGGCGCATCTCGTACGTGTTAAGGCGGATTCGCTTCAACTCATCGTAGACGATCGCCGCCGAGAGACGATCCTTCTCCGCCTTGTTTTCGTTGAATAGAGTGGCGATCTTCTTCGCCCCACACTTCGGGTTCTTCTTGATAATCTCGAGTATATCTTTCCGCTGCTCGAGGCTCACACGCCTGATATCCTGCTCCTTGCGAAGCGTTTTGTCCTGGAGCCCGCGGTCGCCCATTTCGACGAGGCGTTTCTTGTATCGGTAGTAGGTCGACGGAGACACCTTCATCATCCGGCACGCCTCGGCTACCGGAACGCCCTTGATCTCCACGAGGTCGAGCAGCTTCTTGCGGATGCCATAGAGAACCTCGTCCGCCATGAGCTTTTCTTTGATCGCAACGACGGTGATGTCGTCGTTCTGCGGCTGATCTCCCGTGAAAGCCTTGATATCGTCGCTCAGTCGGTCCATGAAATCCTGAGGCGAGAGCTTGCCGCTCCTCTTGATGATCTGGATCAGGCGTTCCTCGCCGTACTGCTCGCGCCGCTCGTTCATCGCCTCCGTCACGCCATCCGTGTAGATGACGAGCATATCGTCCTTCTTGAGCTTGATTTTCTCAACATCGATTGAGCGGCGGAAAAGCGTATCATCAGGCAGACTGATTCCGACCGGGAAGCCGCGCGGATTGAGGAAATATGTCTCGTCCGTCTCAGCGCGGTACAGAATCATGGGATTGTGCCCGGCGCTTGCGTAGCTGATGATGCGATTCTTCGAATCGAGAATGGAATAGAAGATCGTGACGAACATGCCCTTCTTCATGTCTTCCGTCACGAAATCGTTCATCCGCGCCATGACCTCCGCGGCGGAGTAGTTTCCGCGCGCCTCCATCCTGAGGGCCGTCCTGATCATGGTCATGACCAGCGAGCCTGGCACGCCCTTGCCCGAGACATCCGCGACGACGACACCTAGCGTGTCGTCATCGACCTTCACGAAATCGTAGTAATCTCCGCCGACCTCCTTCGCCGCTTTGTAGTAGCTCGCGATGTCGTAGCCGCCGATCTCGGGGACTCGCTTCGGCAAGAGCGTATGCTGTATCTCCTGCGCGACCTGCATCTCTTTCTGAAGACGCTCCTGTTCCACGACGTTCTTCTGAGCATCGCGGAATTTGGACGTTATTTCGTTGAACGCCCTGGCAATCTCGCCGATCTCTTTAGGACCCTCGATCTTGATTTCATCGTTTAGCGAGCCCTCCCCTATAGCGCGCACGCCGTCCGTGAGAGCCTGGATCGGCCTGACGAAGATGGCGATGAGAAGAAAGATCGCGGCGACTCCGGCGGCAAGAGCGCCGATGAGGAGCAGCGTCATCATGGGCCGCGGATCGTTCAGGTCCGCCGTCACCATGGCTTCGGAAACGCCCATAACGACCCTCCCGATGGGGTCGGCGCCGGATCGTTCCGCACCCGCCCGGAAGACGGGCTGATGAAACTCCCTCATCGCGCCGATGCTCGGAACGCGGACCAACCTCGTCACGCCACTCGGTGGCAGGCCGCGCGCTTCGGGTGGAATATCGTACGTCGATAAAAGTTCGTCCACATCGCTCGAGGCGACGATGATAGCGCCCGCATCGACGAGCCTGATGTACTTCACTTCAGGGTATTTCCTGATCTGCTTGATGAAGGCGTCGCTGAGCCTCGTGCGTGCGAGGGAGAATTGATCCGCAGTCAGTGCTTCTTCGCTCGAAGCGGCGATGCTCTCGGCGATGCTCTTGCGCTGCAGCCACTCCTGCGCGTACCTTCCCCTGACCTCGAGCGTTTGCCTGTAGAAGAGAATCGACCAGATGAACGCTATCAAGCCGAGGAGGCCGAGCGTCGCCCGCAGAGCAAACTTGAAGCGAAGCGTCGAAGTCCACCTCGGCCTCATCAGCGATGGGAAGAGCGGCTGCCGCGAAAGCGCCGCAGCGGAGCTCTTGGCCATGTAGAGCCTGTTGCCGCCCGGCGCCGCCGAGTAGCTTAGAGTATCCATGAGACGATTCATGAGGTAGATGCCGAGTCCGCCTTTTTTCCCGATCTCGACGTATAGATCGAGATCCGGCTCCTTCACTTTCGACCAGTCGAACGGTTCCCCCCGGTCGAAAATGTTTATCTCGACCTTGCCCGGCTCCGCCTGAATGTCGATTCTGATGTCGCCGCCCTTATCCTTATAGGCGTGCTTGATGATATTCGTGCACGCCTCATCCACTGCGAGCTTCGTGTTGTTCGTTTCGCTCTTCGAGAAACCGGCGCGGTCGCAGACGCCGGCGATGAAATCCCTGACCTCGCTCAGGTTATTCTCGTCGGCCGGCACCTCGAGATGAAACGTCTCACGTTCGGTGAGAAAATCCCTCTTCTTCACCGCTTGCCCTCCGGGATGGCGGCGTTCTCAATCCTCTTCTGAGCTTCTTCTATGTTCTTCACAACGCTTTCATTATCCGGATCGATGTCGAGAATCCTCTTCCATCTCTCGATCGCGTTTGAATACTCGTTCTGCGTGAAAAACTTCATTCCTTCGATGTAGAGCGTACGGACCTGCTCCTTTTCCCTGTCGGTGAGCGGCGTCATGCGGCGCTGCGCGCGGAGCAGCAGCCTCCGCCCCTCCTGGTGAGTCGGATCGAGCCGCAGAAGCTCGCCCAGATCCCTGACCGTCTCGGCGTATCGGCCGTCCCCGAACTCCTTGACGGCGCCGTCGAAGAGCTCCATGATCCTCAGCTTCTTGCTCGTCTCCGTGTAATCCCTGCTCATCTCGTTCAGACGAGCGTTGATCCGGTCGGAAGCCTGCTTCGCCTCGGCCGATTCGGGATCCAACGTCCGCACGACATTCCATTCGCCCATCGCGGCGGCGAGCTGTCCATTCCGCTCGAGACCGGTCGCCCGGAGCCTGTGCTCGTCGATGAGGGCCTTGAGCTTCTCCTCCGTTTTCGCGAGATACTCCCGTGCCTTCTCGTTCTCCGGATCCAGGTCGAGCACGTTGCGCCATTCCGCCCGGGACAGAACGTAGTCGTCCTTGCTGTAGTAATCGAGCCCCAGGCTGAAGTGCTGGCTGATGAGAGCGGACTTTTCCGCGTTTTGGCTCCGCGTCTCTTCTTCCCTCAGAATGGTCCGTTCCACGACTGCCAGGGTTTCGGCCACGGCGGCGTTCGTCGGATCGTAATCGAGGGCCGCCTTGAGCTCGTCCAGCGCTTTACCGAGCGAGCCGTCACGCCGATACTGCTCGGCAGCTGATACGTGGCCTGAAATCCGTTTCGTGAATATCTGCTGAATGCGCCTCTCCTCCTCGAGGAGCCGCTGCTGCTCGCGGTAAGCGATCTTCTCATCGATTGACCGGCCTATGCGGGCCGATACCGAGATCGGATGCGCGCTGCCCGCATCGTCGCGGCTGAAGTAGCCGTAATCGACCGAGTAGCCGCGCCAGGCGACGCCGAGCCCCGCCGTGATCTTCTCCGAATCGAATCCGAGGCGAACGCTGAGAAGCTGCTTGAACATGTACTCTGCCCCGAAACGGATCTCCTTCTTGTCGTACTGCGGCGCGTTCATCTGAAGCGCCAGCGAAACTGCCGACCCGTTCTTGAACGGATAGGTGTATCCCGCGCCCACCATGATGGTGCGAGGAACCTTGTCGCTCACCGTGACGAGCTTCGTTTCCGCCCCGATAAGATCCTGAATGTTGCAGCCTATGACGATATTCCGAACATATTTCGGCTTGTACAGAAGTCCGATGTCGACTCCGGTTCCCGTATCGGAGTAATCTCCGACCCGTTGGCTGAGCAACTTCACCGAGGATCCAGCAGTCATCTCTCCGATGTAACGCCACGGCAGTGTGAATGCGTAGCCGAGGATCGCCTGGCTTTCCCGGTACGTGATTTCTCCCGTCTCCCTGCTGTATTCATCGAAACCCCTGATGCTTCCGGTTCCGATGGACATGATTCCGAGGCCGATCGATCCCGCGGATAGCGTGGGGTACACGAGCCCGAGAAAATCGTAGCCTGCGTCGCTGAATCCCGAGAAGAGCTGCATGTGATTGAGAACGACGCCTGGATACCGATTGAGCCTCAAAGCGGCCGGGTTATAGTAGAGCGCCGATGCGTCATCGGCGATCGCGGAGAACGCGCCGCCCATGGCGATGCCGCGCGAGCCGGCGCCGACGCCGAAAACGCTGCCGGTGCCCCCAGTGCCTTCCTGGGCCGCGGCGAGTCCGGCCGCGAAACATGCGAGGGCGACCATTGCCAACACTGTAAAGAGCTTCTTCACGCCATGCTCACTTTGCGACGGCGATCTTTATGAGCGCCGATTGAGACCCAGCTTCGATCTTACACATGTAAACCCCGTTCCTAACGATATCGCCGCGCTCGTTGCGGCCGTCCCATGAGATCTCGTGCCACGTCCCCCCCGGCGTCCCGGCGCCCCCGGCCTCGCCGGAGCCTATGGTCATGCTCTTCACGAGGTTTCCGCCGAGATCGAAAATTCTTATGGAGACGTTCGAATCCCGATTCAGGAAATAGCAGATCTTCGTGAGCTCCGACCCCGCCCTGAAGGGATTCGGATAGTTGTGCGCGTACTCGTCGAAGCGCTTGCTCATGATCGAGAACGGACCGCTGAGGAAATGTCCCGCGATATCCGCCCCGCTCCCTTCGAGCCCGACTCCGATCCGCGGTCCGAGGTCTTCTCCGGAAATCGTGATCGACATAACGACGTCCGCGCTCCGCTCGATTTCGCACCTGATTTCTCCGGCGGGCGCCCCTGCCGCGATATCGGTTCGCAACAGCAGCGTATCGGATGATCCGGGCATTATCTCGATATCGTGCCCCACTGCTATCGGAACGGGGTTGAGGGTCGTGACCGCCGCCTCGAACGGCGTGCCGTTCCAAATGATCGCGATCGATTCGATCGATCGGGTCGGGTTCGATACACGATCTCCGTTGCCGTTCTCGATCGCCACCATGAGCGTGTCGAGCCCTATCGTGTATCCCGTGTTGTTCCTCAACACGATCCGCATCACGGGAACGTCCTGCGCGCCCTGCGGAACGACGTACGGCGGTATCGTGTCGACATGCGAAATGTTCGACATGAACACCGAGCCCGCCTCCGTTTGAACGGCTATGAAAACCTGGTCATTCGAGATCGCGCAAGCCAGGTTCGTGTTGACGTCGGTTGCGTACGGCTCCACGAGCTTCACCTCTATGTTCGAAGGCGACGTCGGCGCCGCCGGCGCCACGACGTTCCAAACGATCGTCTCACCCGGATAGAACGGTTTCTTGTACGTCTCCATGGAGCCGTCGAGCGCGTACCCTTGACCATCGGGAAGAACGATCTCGACTCTGGCTCCGGCCGTATCTATCGACGCCTCCCCGGATTTTCCGATGGTCGCCGTTACGGTGAACGGCAAGTCCACGGAAACGACGCCGTCGAGCGCCTCTTCGGGGCCGGAGATCCCGGCGGTCAGGTCGAGCTCCGGCTTCTCCTGGACCCGCACGAAGAAGACGGCTCGGCATGTATGCATGGAAACACCGGAATTGACGTCTTTGCCTCCTGCGCGGGTCGCGATCGTATCCCCCGTTGACGGTGCCGGGGGCGCCTTGACGAGCCAATCAATGGTTTGCCGAGCTCCGGTTCCCTTGCCGATATACTTCGCCCGGTCGCCCGAAACGGAGAATCCCGCCGGCACATCGAGCTCGATCCACACTGAATCGGCGTTTGTCGACGGAGTGAACACCGCGCGCACGGTGAGATCCTGATCCGTGGAGAGCGTCCCGTCGACGGCGCCCGGTGGAGCCGCTATCGACAAGGCGCATCCGGAGATGCCGGCCGCATCGATTGTCCTGAGTGGAACAATGGATTCGGAGACGTGAAGAGCAGCCGGAGCAGCGAGGTTGACGTCATTTGGAACGCCGCTGATGAGGACCTTCACGGTATCCATGGAGGACGTCGCGGGAGCGACGAGCGTCCATGAAACCGCGGAGCCCGCTGCAAAGCGCTTGACGAGCGGATCGGTCGAATTCGCCAGGCTGATCTCCGTCGGAAGCATGAGCGTCACCTGGCCGGTCGTATCGATCTGCGCCTGTCCCTCGTTTGCGACGATCGCGCTCAAGACAAACGTCTGACCCGTCGAAAGGGTGTCATCCACTGCGCCGGCGGGCGATGTGACCGATGCGCCGCACGAAAGCAGGGCGGAAAGCTGGACGCGCAGATTCTCGACCGATTCGGCCGCTTCGGCCGGATAGACTCGTTCTCCGGTGTTCTTTGAAACGGCGTAGATGATCGAGGCGCTCAGAATCTCGATGCCCGGCATGGAGGAAGCGGCGATCGAATAGACGAAATCCTGCTCTGATTTCGACGCAAGATATCTGTACTGGCTCCCATCGAGCGTCGCCTGCGAGGCGCCGTTCGAAACCAGACGAACCGAGACGCTGTCCAGATCATCGCCTCCGGTGTTCTCGACGCGAATCGCGACGTTGAAAATCTGCCCGACATTGACGATCGAGGTATTCGGATAGAGGGCGTTATTCGGCGCCTCGCTCGTCACCGCGATGATTCGAAGACCCGACGGCGATTTGACGTGTACGGAACCGGAACCGCTGGCCGCGGGCGTTTCGCGGACCGCATCGTTCATGTCCGACCATCCGATGTCGGCCGATATCGTCACGTACCCGGTATCTCTTCCGGTAGACGAAATAAGATAAACCAAGGCATCCGATGCCCCCCCGGCCAGAATGAGATCGCCGGATCCGGAAGCGAGCGTATCGGGCGGGATAACCAGATAATCAGCCAGGGCCGTAGCGCCGAGGAAGAACGAGATGTCACCGGCGGCCGGAACGGCGAGCTCGAGCGGCGCCTCCCCGTTGTTCTTCAATGAAACACGGACGGTCCAGTCCGCGGATTGATTGGCGTTTACCTCGGCCTGCGAAGGCGTCATCGAGAGAATCTCCAGGGCCGCGCGCCCCTGGATGACCGCCAGCGCCGTATCGTCAAGTGCCGGCTCGACCGCGACAAGATCGCTCTGAAGGGAGTTTGCATCGAGCGCTCCTCTGAGCCGGGTCTTGAATGTCTCCGGTCCGCTCGATGTCCCAGCAGTCAAGGCGAACGTATCGACGATGGACGATGAGCCATCGAGCGAGCCGACCATCAGAAGAGTGTCTTCGATGGTCGAAGAGCCCGCTGTCTCGAGAGCCACTCGAATGCTGTCCGCTTGTGCCTCGCCTTCATTTTTCACTTCGAACATAACAGAGAATTTCTGCTCCATATTTACATAAGGCGATCGAACGGAGTTATTTGTTACCTGTGATATTCTGAGCCTCGCGGGCGCCTGAACTCGTATGGCGCCGGAGCCGGAACCCTCCTGCCGCGTATCGAATGCCACGTACGTCGAGCTGTTATCCTCGCTGAATCCAGCGTGCGCATGGAGCGCCACATCGGCTCCAGCCGGAATGGCCGGCGACGGTGAAACCTCGAACACGAGATGCTTGCAGCTCCCTTCAGCCAGAGCGAGGCCTCCCTCGACGAACTCCGCCGGGGCAGCGTACGCCAACGGAAGTCCATTGTCATAGAATACGCGAGTGCTGTCCGTCATGAGGCTCAGATTCGCCTCGCCTTCGTTGCATAGCTCGAGGGTTATCCGCCAGGAAGTCGTCTGGGCCGATGTCACCGCGCTTCTGCTCGGGGTTGTCCGTGTGATCGCCGGCTCGCCAGGCATCTGGATGGCCATGTGGCTGAAACCGCCGCTGTAAGTATCGTCCGAGATGGTGACCCCGTTGTTGATATCTACTCCCGTCACTTTTCCATTGACGAGGGCCAGCCCGGCGGTCGATCCCGTCGCCGTTACGGTGAACACGAGGCTGTCAACGGCGCCGCCGGCCAGGGTATCGTCGCGCGATCCTTCGAGGTAGTCGGGATGCTCGATTGCATACTCGTAGGTCCTGTCGCCGACGCCGATTATGTTGAACGAAACGAATGTCTTCGCATCATCGAGACTGATGGCGACTGAAGCCTCGCCGTTATTCTTCAGCACGAGCCGCACAGGCCACTCCTTGACCTGCGACCGCGTCACCGATTGCGGCACTACGACGCGGTTGATGCTGAGCTGGGGCGCCCGCTCGATGATCACCGAATCAGACAACATCGCGTCGGCGGAGAATGGATTGCCGTTCTCGGTGCCACCCAGGTGCAATGCAACTGGAAGGGTTGTATGCGCTATGGCCGTATCAACGGATCCCGTCTCAAAGACAAGGGTTATATCCTCGCCCTTGGAAAGCACATGCTCGGAAACTGATGAAAGAACCGTTCGGAATGTGTCTCCGTCTGCATCCCCGAAGCTGAGATACACGTTCTCCGGCTCGAGTATCAGCGCAGACCGCCTCAGGGCGTCGCTCGCTATCCTCGCCTCGAACGAAACGCTCGCCCCGCTGCTCGCCACGAGCGGCGTGAGACTGCCGGCGACGTATTGCGGATCGCAAACGAGCTCGAAGGCGACGCTGTCCGCGCTGGACCCGGCATACTTCGACGCATAGAGCATTCGATCGCTGTTGTCCTCCGATGCGAGCAGCGCTCCGGCGATAACGTGCCTGCCGGGAACTGCAGATCCGGTTGTACCGACGACGAATTGAAGCAGGGCGGAATCTCCCCCGGGAAGTGTTCGGCCGCCGCCCGACATATTGTCCGGATTTTCGATCGAGAATCCAGAACCGTCGGGAATGGACACCCAAGTCGAATCGGTCCTGTCGAGAAGAAGCGTCACGTTCGATTCTCCGGTGTTGCGAACCTCCATCTCGATCGCCCAATCGCGCTCCTG
>JAQTVX010000326.1 GCA_028706585.1 Candidatus Krumholzibacteriia bacterium
TTCACCGAGCTCAACGGCACGACCGCATGCCGCGAGCTGCTCGGCTGCGACATCGGAACGCCCGAAGGACACGAGCGGGCGAAGCAGCAGGGTCTTTTCCAAACCGT
Source organism: Candidatus Krumholzibacteriia bacterium (assembly GCA_028706585.1). GTDB lineage: Bacteria > Krumholzibacteriota > Krumholzibacteriia > Krumholzibacteriales > Krumholzibacteriaceae > SSS58A. The sequence goes on from JAQTVX010000326.1 coordinate 108, forward strand.
ATGCCCGAAGCTGGTGAAGGACTCGGTGGAGATTCTGGAGGACATTCTCTCGAAGTGAAGGGAGGCTTATCATGGCGTTTTTCGCCCTCGGCCCGAATTCCGTGGCTACGATGGTCCTCGTCGGAGCGATAGGCGGTTTCGTCCGCGCGCTCGTCGGAATTCTCAAGTACATGGAGCAGAACAGGCGCGAGCGCAAGCTTCGTGTCGGGTATTTTCTGTTCTCCGTCATTGTTTCGGCGGTCATCGGCGGATTTGCGGGGGCGATCTGCGAGGGCAACTGGAAGGTCGCCGGTTTCGCCGGGTACGCGGGGACGGATTTCATCGAGAGCCTGTACAAGATCAAGAAGAGCCAGGGGCTCGAGACCTGAGAAACCTCCGGCGGCCGAAGCGCCGCTGGCGCCTCGCGAACGTCGAGCCACGAACGCGGCGGCGTTTTCTTAACACAAATCTTGCGGGATCTTCATATCGAGTTCACAATTTGTCGTCATATTCTTCGCATGAAGTTGGAACGGAGTTGAACGAGCGAGGTCGATGATGGCTGCCGAACATATACTGGTCGTCGATGACGAAGAGGACATTCTGGAGCTCGTTAGCTACAATCTCATGCGAGCCGGCTACCGCGTCTCGACCGTCGCGTCGGGGGAAGAGGCGATCAAGGCCGCCCGTTCCAAGCTGCCGGGCCTCGTTCTCCTCGACCTCATGCTTCCGGGGGTGGACGGCCTGGAGGTCTGCAATACGCTCAAGCGCGACCCGCGCACGGCGAACATCCCCGTAGTCATGCTCACGGCAAGGGGTGATGAGGCGGATATAGTGACCGGCCTCGAGCTCGGGGCGGACGATTACATCACGAAGCCCTTCAGCCCGCGCGTCATGCTCGCGCGGATCAAGGCGGTGCTCAGGCGGAAGGCCAAGGCGCCGGCGGAGGAACAGGCGGTCATAAAGCTCGCCGATCTCGTGATACATCCGGGGCGCCATGAGGTCACGGTGAAGGGCAGGAAGGCGGATCTCACGTCGACCGAGTTCAGAATTCTCCATGCGCTCGCGCGGAGGCCGGGATGGGTCTTCACGAGGCAGCAGTTGATCGACGCGGCCCGCGGCGATGACTATGCGGTGACGGACCGTTCGGTGGATGTGCATATCGTCGGCCTGCGGAAGAAGCTCGGCCCCGCGGGTAAGAAGATCGAGACCGTCCACGGAGTCGGATATCGGTTCAGGGAGTAGAACATGGCTCGAAGACGTCTCCTTTCGCAGCTTTATCCCTTTCAAATAGTGATGCTCGTGCTGTCGCTGACTGCCGCGACCCTGTACGCGTCTCACGTGGCGAAGAAGCTCTACGTGCAGAGCGCCGAAGAAAGTCTCCTCGCGCGCGCCCGTCTCATTGAACGGGAGGTCGCCAAGTGCGGAGCAATATCCGCCGGGGCTGCGAACGACTCGCTCGCCGCCGGTCTCGGAAAGGCCGCCGGGGCGCGCGTTACCATCGTTATGGCGTCCGGCGCGGTCGTCGCCGATACGGACGAGGATCCGCGGCGTATGGAGAATCACGCCGATCGCCCGGAAATAGCGCGGGCCCTCGCGGGCGTCACGGGCACATCGATACGTTACAGCGATACGAAAAAGTGCAGCATGATGTACGTCGCCGTACCATTGAAGACGAACGGCGCACTCATCGGAGCCGTTCGCGCTTCAGTGCCGCTTTCCCGCGTCGAGACGGGCCTCCGCGCCATGTACGTCAGGATCTTTGTCGCAGGCGTCTTGGTCACCCTGCTTGCCGCGCTCATAAGCCTCGCTATCGTCCGGAGGATCAGCCGGCCCCTGAGCGAGCTTAGGGACGGGGTCGGGCGGTTCGCCAGCGAGGGCCTTGGCTACAGGCTTCGAGTTTCCAATCTGGAGGAGATCGGAAGCCTCGCCGAGGCCATGAACGAGATGGCCGCTCAGCTGGACGACCGGATACGCGCCGGAATCCGGGAGCTCAACGAGCAGGAAGCTGTGTTTTCAAGCATGATCGAAGGGATCATCGTCGTCGACGAGGCCGAGAGAGTGACGAAGATCAACCGGTCGGGAGCCCGTCTTCTCGGGGCGGAGCCCGGTTCCATCGTCGGGAGGACGATGCAGGAGGTCGTGAGGAGCCCCCGTCTTCAGGAGTTCATCGGCAAGGCTCTCGCCGCCACGGAACCCATCGAAGGTGCCATCTCGCTGCGAAACGAGAAGGGCGAACGGTCGCTGCGGGCCAGCGGGACGCTTCTCCGAGACGCGGAGGGAAACAAGATCGGAGCCGTGATCGTTCTCAACGACGTTACGGGGCTGCAGCGCCTCGAGGGCATCCGGCGCGATTTCGTCGCGAACGTCTCGCACGAGCTCAAGACTCCGATCACGTCGATCAAGGGATTCGTCGAGACGCTCAGGGACGGCGCCATCCGACGGAGCGCCGACGCGGAGAAATTCCTCGAAATCGTCGCGAAGCAGGCCGATCGCATGGACTCGATCATCGAAGATCTTCTGCTTCTCTCTCGCGTCGAGCAGGACGCGCGTGACGCCAAGATCGTTCTCGAAAGCGCTCCGGTCAGGG
>JAQTVX010000327.1 GCA_028706585.1 Candidatus Krumholzibacteriia bacterium
TGATGAAGAGCTCTTTCCTCTCCTGATCCAGGAGCATGAGCGAGACGATCTTCGCCGAAAGCATCTCCGCGATGACCTTCACCGCGAGCTGGAACATTTCCTGTATCTCGTCGCGCGCGTCGATGGAATCGAATACGTAGCCGAGCAGGTCGTTGAAGTGATGCTCCTTGGGCAAGGTGAAGGTGAACGTGCTTCCCTCGCCGAGCCGGCTCGATACGGTTATGTATCCTCCGTGCTGTTCGACGATGTTCTTCACGATCGCGAGCCCGAGCCCCACGCCCTCACCCGAGCCGTGGCGGACCTGATAGAATTGTTTGAAGATGTTCTGCAGATCCTCCTGCGGGATGCCGACGCCCTCATCCGAAACCATGATCTTGACCGCGATCGCATCCTCGATGGCCTCGATGAAGATGCGGGATCCGCTCGGCGAGAACTTGATCGCGTTTCCGATTAGGTTGATGAAGACCTGTTTCACCAGATCCTCGTCTCCGTCGATGAGCGGAAGCGCTTGGGGCAGCTTGACGACGAGACGCAGCTTCTTGTCGCGCAGGTACGGCTGCATCGAGGATTCGACCTCGGCGATGAGCGGCGCAAGCTGGAAGATCTTGCGCTTGATCGTCCGGTTGCCGAATTCGATCTTCGAGACGTCGAGAACCTTGTTGACCATGCGAATGAGCCGCTCGGTCTCGCTCGATATGATGCCGAGGAACTCCTTCTTCTCGGGAAAATCGCTGTCGTCGATGTGGTCGAAGAGCGACTCGACGTACGCCTTGATCGAGGTGAGCGGAGTCTTGAGCTCGTGCGATAGATGCGAGAGATAGCTCATCTTGAGCTTGTTGGAGCTCTTGAGCTCCTCGTTCTCCTTGTCGAGCCTCTCGATGCGTCCGCTCATGATTTCGTAGAGGCGGCTCTTCTCGATCGCCATCGCGACCTGGCCCGAGAGGATCGTCATGAGCCGCGCGTCCTCCGGATTGAAGGGCTCGCGGACCAAATCGCCGACCATGAGCACGCCGAGGTTGTCCTTTCCAGAATAGATCGGAACGCCCAGGAAGGAGACGAGATTGCGACCCGCGACCAGCGCCGACGACTGGATCGCGCCGCTGTCATGCGCATCATCGACGACGAGCCCCGCCTCGTGCGCGCAAATGTCGGAAAGGAGAGGATCGTCGCTCAGTGCCGTGCCCGACTCGAGGCTCATGGCTCCCTTATCCCCGAGCTCGACGTACTCGACTATCTCGCGCTTCTGATTGATAAGAACGACCGAAACCCAGGGCCTCCTGAGGAGCAGCGTGATCTCCTTGCACACCATCTTGAGGAGCGTGTCGAGGCTGATGACCGAATTGATCCCCAGGCTGATATCGTATAGCCGCGTGAGCTCGAGGATGCGTTTCCGCGAGCTCAAGAGCCTGTCCTCGCTTTTTCGCACGTAAACGTTGAAGTTCTCGTAAAAATTGCTGAACAGGTACGTCATAAGACTCATGAAACCGCCGAGGACGAGAAGCGTTCCGACCAGGTATTGGCCATCCGTCGGCACAGCGGTCTCACCGGCGTAGCACGTAAAGTGCGGCAGAACGCCCCGCATCTCGAGGAGGCTGATGGCGGCCAGCGAGCCGATCGAAACTCCGGTCACCACAAAACCCGCCAGAACGGGCGGAAGCAGCCGGCCCGCGAAGAACAGCGGTATCACCACGAGAAACAGGAACGGGCTCTGCGCCGTTCCGGTGAGATAGATCAGGGCGAGCGCGGTGGAACAGTCGATGAGCACGGTCATCCATTCCCACAGCGCGCGTTTGCGGAGCGCGAGATTGTCGCCGCGGACGAAGAGGTTCTCGAGACCAGCGACGACAAGGTTCAGAAACGTCGCCCCGAGAAACACCGAAATCACGAGCCACGTCTGGTACACGAATCCCGCGATCTCCCGCGCGACGAACACGATGAAGAAGATGGAGATTATCTCTACAGCCCTGATTTGCTGAATGCTCAGCGCCGAGGTCATTCGCGTTTCCGATTTTTCATGTGCAACCATGCAAACCCCACCTTAGCCTACGGTATCCGGCGACGTTCCGTTATTGTTGGTTACAGGAATCTGTATCGTGATGGCCGTTCCTTCGCCCGGCTTGCTCCGGACGTGAATTTCACCCTTCATGATCGTAACGACGCTCTTCACGAGCGCGAGACCGAGGCCCAGGCCTTCCTTCTCTCCCCCGTTCTCGAGCCGGAAAAACGGCGTGAATATCTCTTCTATCTTGTCCTGCGGAATGCCGGCGCCATGATCCTCGACGGTCAGCAAGAGAAGGCTTTCCTTCGAGTCGCCGCGCCGCTCTTTCTTCAGTGAGGCCGCCACGCCGATTGGACCCCCATCGCCTCCGTGCTTGATCGCGTTCGAAATGAGATTTTCGAGAACGACCTCTATGCACCGGCGTGGGACGAGAAGCGGCGGCATCACGCCGTCGACGCGCACCGAGAGCTTATCGGCCGCGCGCTCGAACCGGTTGCACACGCTATCGATGAGACAGGCGATGTCGGTCCGCTCGAGCGCCTGGAAGTCAGCGGCTCCTTTTTCGACGCGGAGCATCTGGACGAACGACTCCACGAGCCCGGCGAGATGGGCCAGCGCCTCGCGCATCTTCGAAAAATATAGCTTCTCCTTCTCGTCCGCCGCGTTT
>JAQTVX010000328.1 GCA_028706585.1 Candidatus Krumholzibacteriia bacterium
GGCCTCGATCTTGGTCCTCGCCACCTCGGGATGCCCTTGGAGCGCGCCCATCTGCTCGCCGATGACCTCGATCGACCTGCGGAGGATCAGGATCGCATCGAACGCGACGACCGCCTGATACGCGAGGCCGGACTTGACAACCTCGATGTAATCCGAGGCGGTCCGGCGCGCGGACTCCGCTAGCGCGATCCCGGTCCCGGTCCTGCCGAAATCGTAGAGCGTCTGGCGAAGAGCAACATGGAAATCGTAGTTGTTCTCCGGGTAGAATCGAAAACTGCCCATGTGCGCAATTTCCATCTCCGCGACCGGGTCGAGCCGGGTGTATAGACCGACGAGCGAGATATCGGGATACCGCGGGCTCCGGCTCGCATCCGCCCTCGCATCGACGGCGGCGATCCCGCATGCGGCCTGTTGAATGAGCGGATGATTCTGGACCGTGAGCCGCACCGCCTGCTCGACGGTGAGCGAATCGGGCGGCGCCGGCCGAGCCGCACAGAGGCTCGCGGCGAACATTATCAATGAAATGGCGAGCGAAGAAACGAGTGTCTTCATAATCATGCATCCTGCTCCATGGCTGAGTGAGCCTGTTTCGGGCCGACACGCGCGCGCGAGGAGGCCCTCCTGTGTGTTCGCAAGAAAAGCACCGGAATGACTCCGATAATGATTACGGCGCCGGCCGCGAGAAAGACGTCGTCGACGGCCCTGACGAACGCCTGGTTCGCCACGAAGGAGGCCAGCTGCGTCTTGGCCTTGGCAGCGGCGTCCGCTACGGTCCCTCCCGTCGCCTGCAGCGCGTGCGACTGCAAACGCACGGCGATCTGCCTGAACATGGCGGACTGGGGATCGATCCGCTCTCCGTATGCCGCCGAATGGTAGATCGTGCGCCGGGTGAGGAGCGTTCCGAATACCGCGACGCCGAAGCTTCCCCCGAGCTGTCTGACCACGTTCATCAGGCCCGAGGCCTGGGCCATCTTCTTGTTGGAGATCTCGGATATCGACAGCGTCATCAGGGGTGGAAGCACCATGCCCATGGCGATGCCGCGCAAGTACAGCGGTAGCATGATCTGGCGATGCTCCGAGAAAAGCGACAGGCTGCCGAACTGATAGAACGTGAAGGCCATGAGGGTGACGCCAAGAATCGTCGGAATCTTCGGGCTGCTCCGGTCGGCAAATCCGCCTGCCAGCGGCGCGGCTATCATCTGGAGGAGGCCCACCGGGAGAAACACGAGGCCCGCCTGCAGCGCCGTGTAGCCGAGGGAGTTCTGGAGATAGATCGGCAGAAGGAAGGTGCTCCCGAACATGCCGAATCCGAAGAGAAACATGAGAACGTTGCTCCAAGCGAAGTTGAAATTCTTGAAAAGACCGAGCTCGATGAGCGGGTGCTCGACGCTGAATTCCACGATGAGGAAAACGACTAGCGAGACGATCGAGACGGCGAAACAGGTGCGTATGTAAGCGGAATGCCACCCGCCTGTGTTCCACGCCGAGTTCCCGTTCGAAAGAGCGAGAAGCAGCGACGTGAGAAATGCGGCGAGAGAAACGAACCCCACGAAATCGAACGCCCGCGAGCCCTCTGCCCGGTGCTCGCGAAGAATGATCGCGGCCGCCGACATCCCGGCGATTCCGACCGGGACGTTCACATCGAATATCGCGTGCCACGAATAGTGTTCGATGAGATACCCGCCTATCGCCGGGCCGAGGGATACCGACGCCGAGGCTGCCATTGACCAGAATCCGAGAGCGAGGCCGCGTTTTTCGGCGGGAAACTCCCGCGTGACGATCGCCATGCCGACCGGCATCAGAATGCCGGCCCCCGCCCCCTGCAGCACGCGGAACAGGATCAGTGCGTTGAGATTCCAGGCGAGGCTGCACAGAAAGGAGCTGAACGTGAAGATCAAGAGACCGGCGAGAAAGACTCGCTTGTATCCGATGTGGTCGGCGAGCCACCCAGACGTCGGCAGCATCACGGCGAACACGAGGAGGTACGCGGTCAGGACCCATTCCACCTTGTCGACCGACACGCCGAACGAGGACATCAGCTTCGAGAGAGCGACGTTGACGATCGTTGCATCCAGCACCGCCATGAATGTGCTGATCATGACTCCGGCGAGAACGAGCCAGCGGTATGTCGGGTGATCCGGCCTGAGCTGCGGATACTCCTCCATCAGCGTGCGCCTCGAAAACGGATTGCCGGCGAGCGCCATGGGATCACGTCCTCTTCACACGGATCTTCACCTCGGCGGACATTCCGGGCAGGAGAGGCGCACCCGACGCAGTCGAATCGGGACGGGCGGCTTCGATCGAGATCTTCACCGGGATGCGCTGCGTTATCTTGGTAAAGTTGCCGGAGGCGTTGTTAGGCGGAATGAGGGAGAACCGGGAAGCAGCCGCTGCGCCGATGAGCTCCACTCGGCCCTCTAGTGCGAGCCCCTTGCGGGCATCCACCATTACGCGCACCGGGTCGTCTAGACGAATCGAGCCGACCTTCGTCTCTTCGAAATTCGCCGTGATCCAGAGATTCGCCAGATCGAAAACGGTGAAGATCGACAGGCCCGGTTGCACGATATCCCCCGGCACGACCCATTTCCTGGCGACCACTCCCGCCCCGGGCGCGAAAATCTTCGTGTTGCCGAGTTGGGTTTCGATGACGGCGAGCTGCGCC
>JAQTVX010000329.1 GCA_028706585.1 Candidatus Krumholzibacteriia bacterium
CCGGCCAGCATGGGCCAGACCCTCGCGACATCGCCCCCAACGCGCTTCGAAAGAACGCTAGCGAGGACGGGATCGATCCCGCCGATCGACGATGAGAGGGCCAGGGCGGCTGTCCTAGCGTCTTTCCAGCGGAGCGTGTGCTCGGGGGCCGACACAGAGGGCTCCGCGCGGATGGTTCCGTGCAGCAGCTCTTCTGGCGGCTCCGCCGGAAGCTCGAGAATGGAATACGCCCTTCTCGGGAGCGAGTCGTTCGGCCCCGCCGCCTTCCGCGCCTTTCTCGCTCCGATGGCCGCGAGCGTTTTCCCCGAGCTCTCTCCGTAGAGCGCGAGCGGCTTCGCGACGGGAGTGAGATCGATTCTCAGAAGCAGGCTCTCCTCGGAACCCCAGGCGCTTCCGTGGGCGAGCTTCAAAACGAGCACGCGCTCGAGCCCGAGCGAGTAGGCCCCCGTGACGCGCCGCCCCTTCACCGCGGCCATTTCTTCTATTCCCGACGCGCGCGGAGCGATTTCCGTTCGGGAGAATACCAGCTCCGGCTCCCTGCGGTGGTAGAGCACGTGCGCGCATCTGAAGGGGGCGCCGTTGAAGTATATCGAGACGCAATCCGGGAAACGCCGCACTCCGGAGATCGCCGTCCCGGCGAGCGTCTCCCCGAGCTGGAGACCAAGCGCATATACCGTTAGACTGTTCACGTTAGCAATCATAGGGGGCGGCTGGGCTCAAGTCAAATTGTTAGACGAGCGCGAATTTCTTCCCTTACCATTGAACGGCCGGACGTGCTAAAGTACGCCTCAATGGGCGGCGGGCGCGCCGGAGCGCGAAGCCCGCGGCGCCGCGTCGAATCATATCAAGGGGGAGAGTATGGTCAGGAGCATGTCGGGGTACGGAAAGGGAGAGGCGCGGTCGGGCGGGGGCGCCGTCACCGCCGAGGTGCGCACGGTAAATCACCGCTATATCGATTTCTCGATACGGTTGCCGAGGCCTCTTAACGGTTACGAGAAAGAGCTCGAGAAGATCGTGCGCGGCTCGGTGAAGCGCGGGCATGTCTACGTGACGATCGCTTTCGACAAATCGGTCGAAACCGGGAGCGTGGAGATCAACAAGGATCTGCTGATTAGGACATATCGCATGCTCAACGATTTCGCCATCGAGGAGGGAATCCCGGGAAGGGTCGACATCGGCACGCTTCTCTCGCTTCCCGACGTTTTAACGAACGGTTTCGACGAGGCTCTCCCCGAGAGTCTCTGGGCGCGCGTGCGCGAGGCGCTCGGGATCGCGCTCGATCGCTGCGTCGAGATGCGGAGCAACGAGGGCGAGGAGCTCGCCCGCGACATCATGCGGAGGCTCGCCGTTCTCGACAAAGGAGTCTCCCGCATCGAAAAGCGGGCGCCGATGGCGTTGAAGCGCGCTCTCGCGAGGGCGAAGGACCGCCTCCGCCAGCTCATGGAAGGCAGCAAGATCGACGAGAACCGCTGGCTGATGGAGGCCGCGCTCACGGCGGAGCGGACCGATTTTTCCGAGGAGCTCGTGCGCATCCGGAGCCACCTCATGCAGTTCAGGACGGTCATCGAGAAGGGGGACGAGGTCTCGAAGAGCCTCACCTTCCTTCTCCAGGAGATACATCGCGAGGCGACGACGATGGCGAACAAAGCCACCGACGCGTCGATCATCCGCGAATGCCTTTCGCTCAAGGAGGGGGTCGAAAAGATCCGCGAGCAGGTTCAGAATCTCGAGTGAGCGCCCCGCACGGATCGCTCCGATCGATCCTCCGGCCGGTCGAAAAAGGAGTCGTGGAATCGTGACATCGCGATTCGGCGTTTCCAGAATGCCGTTCATCGTTGTCTTCTCGGGCCCCTCGGGCGTGGGGAAATCGACGGTCGTCGACCGCGTGCTCAAGCACGTTTCGAACTTCGTCTCGTCCGTTTCGGTCACGACGAGGTCCGCCCGCGGCGCGGAGAGAGACGGCGTCGATTACTTCTTCGTGACTCGCGGGGAGTTCGAGAGGCGCCGCGACGGGGGGGAGTTCCTCGAATGGGCCGAGGTGCACGGCAACCTCTACGGCACCCCCGCCGCGTTCCTCGCCGCTTCCCTCGCCCGGGGCGCGAACGTCCTGCTGGAGATCGACGTGCAGGGAGGTATGAGCGTCAGAGAGCGCTATCCCGACGCCGTCCTGGTATTTCTCGTGCCGCCGGATCTCGAGACGCTCAAGGCGCGTCTCAGGGGGCGCGCAACGGACGACGATGAGGTCATACGCCGCCGCCTTGAGAACGCAAAGCGCGAGATCGAGTATTTCAAGAGATACGACTACGTTGTCGTCAATGACGACGTGGAACGCTGTGCCGACGATTGCCTGGCGATTATCCGCGCCGAGGCGCTCCGGGAGCATCGGACAGCCGCCGGCTAGTCCGCACCGCTGCGGCCGGGGTTTCGGGGATGGGGATTTTCGCGCTTGCATGGGGCTGGAGTTTATATTACTATTCATCCCCCACCCCCGAAGGGGATGGGAGACGCCGGGAGCCGTTCAGGCGACGGCGATGCTGAATCCCTATCGATATGGACGTCGTGTAGACCGAAACGCTGAAAGGCTTGACAATGGAAATGGCGACGCTTGAGAGAATCGTCGAGGTCATTCCGAACAGGTACGAAGCGGTTCGA
>JAQTVX010000330.1 GCA_028706585.1 Candidatus Krumholzibacteriia bacterium
GCGGCTTTCGCCGGAAGCGCTTCGCGACGAGCTCGTGCGCTCCCGAGAGGAGATCGAGGGCCGTCTCGGCGCGCCCGTGCGAAGCTTGTCGTATCCATACGGGCGCGTGAACGGCGCCGTCCGCCGAGAGGCGGGGCTCGCCGGCTATCGGGCGGCGTTCGCGCTCTGCTCTCCCCGCACGGCCGGGATCTGCGATCGCTACGCCCTGCGCCGCGAGGCGGTTTACGTGATCGATTCGATTGCGTGCATCAAGGCCAAGCTCGGGGATGGCCTTCCGTTCGCGATCGAGGATTTGAAGGGGAAGATGATCAGTTCCTTCGCCGTTCTCACGCCGCTTCTCAAGGGCGGCCATTCTCGAGGGAATACGACTTCCCGCCGTTCGCCGGGTGATAGCTGATGCCCCTTTCAACCGCCTCGTCGAGGATCCGCTTCGGGAGCAGGCCCTTCGAGACGAGTGTTTCGAGGCTCGCCGGATAGGCGGCGTTCGCCGCCAGGTGCTCGTCGAGGGCCTCCCGCACATCGGCGGCGACGAGGCGCGTCGTGAGATCGCCGAGCGTGGGCGCCAGGGTGCCCGGGCCCGCCGCTGCGGCCGCGCGTGTGGAGTCTTGCCCGAGAAATCGCCAACCCGGCGGGAGAATCTTGGGCGCGATGAACTCGCCGAACGCGAAGCAAGCGGCGAGCAAACCGGCGGCCGCGAGCACCCAGACGTATCCGCGTCTCGGCGGCGCGCTCATACCGCCGATGTCGTCTTCCAATGCGATCTCCGCGGGTCTTTCGCCCTCGATGATCTGGAGCAGGCTCTTCTCGAGGAGGTTCTTGAGCACTTCGTACGTGCAGAAACGCGCCATGCGGGCCCTGGGGATGATGTCGCCGATGCGCATCTGGCGGTCGAGAAGATCGTAGACCGATTTCTCCATCTCGTCGAGCTCTTCCCTCGCGTCTTTCGGCATGGGGAGGCGCGTCACGATCGTATCCTCGGATTTGAAGATTCGCAGGAGCTCCGGAAACTCGTCGATGCGCCGCATGCTCTCCATGAGCAGGCCCTCGACCTTGAGCGTTCCGAAGGAATTCACGCCCTGGAGAACCTGGCTCCCGATCATGAACTTGTACTGGCTCTTCGGGCAGCTCAATATCTCCTGGATCGTTTCCTGGATCTGTTCGGCGAATATTATGCGGAGCTCGTCCTCGCTGAACTTCTTCTCGGAGATTAGAATGTCCGTGATATCGAGGTTCGTCTCGGTCTGGATTTGCTGGATGCGATTCATTTCCTTGTCGCTCAGGAACCCGTAGCCGAGGAGGTAGCTCCTCAGGGGATCATCGGCCATCTTGCGGCGGTCTCTCGTCGAGATCACCTGTCCCTCGCGGAAGTAGATTACCATCGCCTTCTCGCCGGTGATGGAAAGCATCCCGGTCTTCTTCTGAAGAGCGATGAGCTGCAGAATCTCGCTAAGGCCGAAATCCTTGGCGTTCCCCTCTAATGCCATTTCGATCCTTTCTCGATCTGGCCGGCGCCGACCTCCTCGCGCTGAGGCGCCTTCTTGGGAGCCGGCGCTCCGGCGTGTTGGGCTCCGGCGCGCTCGACTCGAGCGCGTTCGGCTGCGGCTCGCCTCGCGGCCTCGACCCCGGCATCGTAATCCTTCCACGGGTCGCTCTGCGCATTGGCCTTCGCTTTCTGCGCTTCGGCTTCCCGCTCCTGCTGCTGCATGCGTATCTCGTTCGGAATGATGTGGTATTTGCTCTGTTCCTGCGGCGCCCTCTTGGCGCGGATCGAGAGGAGCCAGCAGCCGACGATCGCCGCGAGCGGCGGGAGCAGGTTCCAGACCGGCTCCACGACGTTCGCCGAGCGCGGGTCATTGAGATACGAGTTCCGCCAGGCGAAGAGCAAGACGGCCGCCGCGCCGAGGAACGAAAGTGCGGCGCCGGAGAGAATTCTATCGTGATACGTGTGCGATACTCCCGGGAAAAAGAGCAATTTCCATGAACGGCGCCTCTTCTGCCTGATTGCCGCGATCTTCTGCCGCCTGGTTCTCAGGAGCGCCTCCATGACCTTTGTGCTGCTCAGACCGCTGATGACGTCTGCGCAGCTCCGGCAGAGACGTATCCCCAGCTGAGTGTCGGCGCAGGCGGTGCAGGTCGGTTTTCCGCAATTGTCGCATCGTCCGACGAGCCACGCCTCGGGAAGCTTCCGCGCGAGGATCATGGCGGCGGCGACGCTCGCGAGCAGCAGCATCCAGAGACGGTCGAACGGGAAGAAAAGGTATGGTTGGAGCATCTCGGTCAGGAGGATGCCGCGGCGCGTTTTTCCCTCCGCCGTCGCGATAGACCAGAGTTCGCCCGATCGGAAGCCCTGCTCGTACACGGCCGGGTTTCTGAGGCTCATCGCGGGGTGGGCGGAACGATAGGATTCGATTCCGAGGGTGGTAGCGCGCTCGAGCCAATCGCTCGACTGCGCGAAGAGCATCTTCTTGATGTAGGTCTGGCCGATGTTGTAATAGGCGACCGCGTTCGTCGAGTCTATCTGTAGGGCGCTCTGGTAGCCCGCGAGCGCCTTGTCGTAGTCCCCCTGCATGAAGTAGACGTTTCCGAGGTTCACGAACGCGGGAGCGAACCGGTTCTCGAGCGAAACCGATTCGAGAAGGTAGGCCTGCGC
>JAQTVX010000331.1 GCA_028706585.1 Candidatus Krumholzibacteriia bacterium
GATGAGGCGGTCGAGGTGGTCGCCGAGGCGGTGCGCCGCTCGCGCGCCGGCCTGAGCGACCCGAAGCGCCCCATCGGCAGCTTCCTGTTTCTAGGGCCCACGGGTGTCGGCAAGACCGAACTCGCGAAGGCGCTTGCCGAGATACTCTTCGACGACGAGGACAGCATGATTAGAATCGACATGAGCGAGTTCATGGAGAAGCACTCGGTCTCGAGGCTCATCGGGGCGCCTCCGGGATACGTCGGATACGAGGAAGGAGGCCATCTCACGGAGGCCGTGCGACGAAATCCGTATTCGGTCGTGCTTTTCGACGAGATCGAGAAGGCTCATCCGGACGTTTTCAATATTCTGCTTCAGCTTCTCGACGACGGGCGACTCACGGATTCGCAGGGGCGCACGGTCGATTTCAAGAACACGATCATCATCATGACCTCGAACCTCGGAAGCCAGTTTCTGAAGGATCGCGGCTCCATGAGCGAAGATGAGATCTCTGCCAAAATGATGGAGACTCTGCGCTCGTTCTTCCGGCCGGAATTTCTGAATCGAATCGACGAGATAATAGTGTTTCATTTCCTGAGCCGGGAGGACATTCTGAAGATCGTCGATCTGCAGGTGGAGGCCGTCAACGGGCGCCTCGCGGAGAAGGCCCTGACCCTCAAGCTCACCGCGGCGGCGCGGAAGGCTTTCGCGGATCACGGCTACAGTCCCGATTTCGGCGCGCGGCCGCTGAAACGTCTCATGCAGAAATGGCTGTTGGACCAGCTCGCGCGTCTCGTCATCGAGGGCGCGGTCGGCGAGGGGGACACCGTCCAGGCCGATTGGCGGGAAAGCGCGATCGTTCTCAAGAAGAAATAGAGGCCCGCCGGCTGCCGGCGGCATGAATCGGGTCGGGTGGAACCGTCGTGTGCGAGAAAAATGGACAAGAGCAGTTAATTGTCATTCTTGACAAAGCCTTAGATTTAGGGTAAAATAATAAGGCGTATAATAATTCCGCGCTCCCTTCTCTCGCTGAGACCAAGGGGTATTGGGTCAAAGGAGTCATTCAACAGAGAATCAGCTATCGAGACGCAAATACCCGATCAGGTCACCGCTCGGAACACACTCGTCACTAGGAGGGTTTGAGAATGGGACGGCTTTCATCCGCACTCATTGCTCTCGTTCTGTCTCTCGCTTTGACCGCGGGCGCTCTCAGCGCCTCCACGCTATCATGGAATCTCACTCTTGATCCGTCTTCGATAAAATACCAGGAGACGGCCCAGGGCCGGCTTCAAGTGCTGATCGACGGCTATAGCAATCTCGAGTATCTGGATTATCCGGCGCTGCCCTACCGTGTCGTGAGCATTCTCGTGCCGCAGGGTGAGGACTTCTCCTCCTGCCGCATCGAGATCCTAGAAGAGGCCGCACTCGATCTGTCCAAGCCGGTCGGGATCTTCCATGGCGCCTCGCGCGTGGACGGGACCATGGCGGGAGTTGCCATCGCGAAGGTCGACGCCGAATCCAGTGATGGGATCTTTCCGGCACGGCGGGTGCAGTACCTCGGATCGAGTTACTACCGTGGCTACCGGATTGCAAATGTGGCCGTCTACCCGATCAGGTACAGCCTGAAATCGGGTGCTCTGACTCTCGCAAGAGAAGTTCGTCTCATTGTCGAAACCGCTCCTGCGGCCAAGGCCTGCGAGCCGGTCTCACGCAAGCGCGCCGTGAGCGGTTTCAGGGAGGAATCGCGCGGGAATGTCGAGGGGATGGTCATTAATCCTGAAGAGGCATCGGCCTATTCCTTCGATGAAATCCGGGTCGATCCCGGCACCAGGGCGTTCCTGCCGAGCTATGAACCGAGCATGGATGGGTCGACTGTCAAGTATCTCATCGTCACGAACGAGGCTATGAAGTCAGCATTCCAACGGCTCGCCGATTGCAGGACCAAGGAGGGTATCCCCGCGGTGGTTCGCACGGTCGAGTGGATTTCCGAAAACGTCCGGTCCGGTGCCGATCGAGCGGAGTCGATTCGCAACTACATCTGCGCCGCGTACGAACAATGGGGAGTCGAATGGGTTGTTCTGGGTGGAGATACCGACGTAATCCCCGCCCGATTCGCCTACTGCAGCTACTATACGGGGGAATTCATTCCGACGGATATGTACTACTCGTGTCTCGATGGGACATGGAATGCGGACGGCGACTCACTCTGGGGCGAAGCGTACCATAGCTCGTCCCTGCCAGGAGATGAAGTCGATCTGTACTCCGAGGTGTACGTGGGCAGGATGCCCGCGTCGACACTGGATGAAGCGAATATTCTCGTGAACAAGGCAATCGAGTATTCCACCCCGACCGATACGGCCTCGAGGTCGAAGTTCCTTATTCTCGCCGAGGTCCTGTTCCCGAGCCCTTACTATCCGGGCGACCCGATCAACCTGGACGGCGCGGAAATCACCGAGCCGATGTATGCCAACTACCTCGAGAGCAACCCCGACGTAACGACCACGCGCCTCTACGAGATCTACTACGATTATTCTGGAGCGCTCGAACTCACCAAGAACGCTGTTATCGATTCGATGAACGCCGGGACCAACCATATTCTCGATGTCGGGCACGGCAATCTGTACAACATGTCGGTTGGCAATGGGAGCATCATCAATTACGACGCG
>JAQTVX010000332.1 GCA_028706585.1 Candidatus Krumholzibacteriia bacterium
TTCGCGACCGTACAAAGGCCTCCTGAGTCGATCGTGATCGATGACTCGACGCCAAAATACTCACAGCTTTGAACCAGCATGTTGCCCTCGACACGAATCTCGCAGAGACCGGAGAGATGGCCCAGGCTGGAAGGGCCTTCCGGCGTCAGATTGGCATCGACAAAGATGTTTGCTAGAGGGCCAACCTCGAACGTCTCCCCAGCGGGGACTACCAGATCCCCACGCAGCTGGAATCTATCCGAGAAAACCGTGTGAGGATTCGTGACGCTGCCCGGATCCAACGCGCTGTCTTCGGGCTGCAGGACACCCCAGCCGTATGCGTAGATGAGAGCCTTCCACGCGCTGAAGACTCCGTAGCCCCACGTGGGCGACCATGGCCCATAGCTGATCGGTTGGCCATCAACCTGAAGGAAGATCTCATACGTCTCCGGGTCGACATTGCGGTCGCAGGACGAGATCACGTAGTCCAGCACCGTTGAGACGAACTGCTCTTCCGGCACGTTCCGCGAAAGCACGACATCCGCGATTCGCTGAACTGTTCCGGAAAAGAGCGCGGTTGAATAGGAGCCTGAATTCCCTTCATCTTCGTAGGCCTGGTTACAGTCAAGAGTTCTTCCAGTATTGGCAAGGAAGAGATGGTCCTCAGAAGCCTTGTACCAGTTCGTAGGAACCCCGACTTCGGCACGATTGGTATCTGGGACGTGACCCGCGCAGCAGTACTGGCCTTCCGCATCCATCGGCATGCAAACGAGCATGTTATCTCCAAGGGAGTCTGGTGGCATGAGTCTCGGAGGCAGCATTGGAGGGAAGAAAGCAGGCAACGGTCCGACGATCACAATCCCATGGTTGTAGGCGTTCATGATTGCATCGGTAGCTTCCTGAGGCCATTCATCGCTGGCACCATTCGAGAAGTTGGCGACCCTCCTATGGTAGTCCTGATTGTTCACTAAGCTGTCTATCGTCTCATACCAGGGGGTCATGAGCTGTACACAATAGGGGCTGCTACCGTCATTACTGTAATGCAAGTACCGCAGCACCACATCGGCATGCTTTTCATACTGTTCGGGGTCGCAGACCGCCTGAAAACCGTCCCCTATCACTGGACTGCCCGAGGTGGCAGTGAATTGAGAGAAATCGCTCAAGAACGCAAAATACTCCGCTAAATCCATATCACAATCCTGGGTGCAATCATCATGGAGGCCGGAATTATGATAGTATGTTCGGTAGACATACTGAGACTCCCATGGGGTGGAACATTGTCCCATCACCGAACCCTGAGCCGCAATCATTACAGCGCCAAGCGTGAGCAAGATCAGCATGCTCTTGGTGATGATGCTTCTCATAGCAACTACTCCCTTCTTTGCTCAACGTAGCTAGAATCTACATTTATCGAGTCCCTGACTGGCATGAAAGGGGAAACGAGCAACCGCCAAGGGAAACAGGCGTTTACGTCATTTGCAGATCACCTCCTTCGCGGCGAGAATCAGGGCGAGATTGTCTGAATATAGCGCAAGCCGTATCAAGTAGTTATGAGCGCAGCACTCGAACCGAGGTATCCGCCATAATCCGACAAGCGCAAATGACGGCGCTGTTGCTTGATATTGCTACAAACGTCGGATTGCTCTGAGAGATGCCGTCGGTTGGTGACGTTCATGATTTAGTTATAAAGCCTGGATAGTCCCCCAGCGATGAGCTGCGTCACTAACATCTAATATATGAGACTTCCACTGATTGCGCAAGTGCGTTCTTCAATGGCGTTGATTTTGGTTTTGAATGGTTCTGATTTGACTCCCCTTCTGGTTTGCTGCGGTCTCACGCTTGCATTCACTCTGCAGTTGCGCTGGTCTCCGGGAAGCGCTACGATCTGCGGCGCCATGATGATGATAAGAGAGAACCTCGAGCGCGTGCGTGAGCGAGTCGCCGCGGCCGCCGCGCGCGCTGGGCGCGATCCGGCCGCCATCACGATTGTCGCCGTCACGAAGACGCACGGCCCGGAGGCCGTGACGGGGGCGATCGAGGCGGGCATTGCGGACGTCGGCGAGAACAGGGTCCAGGAGTTCCTCGAGAAGGCGCCTGCCGTGAAGCTCCCCTGCCGCTGGCACCTCGTGGGGCACCTGCAGACGAACAAGGTCGCCAAGGTCATCGGCCGGTTCGCGCTGATCCAGTCGGTCGACTCCTTCCGGCTCGCCGAGCAGCTGAGCCGCTCCGGCGTGAAGGCCGGCGTGACGACCGACATTCTCCTCGAGGTGAACACGAGCGGCGAGGAATCGAAGTTCGGGCTGCCGCTCGACGGGGCGATGACGATGTGCGGTCTCATCTCGGCGCTTCCAAACCTGCGCATACGGGGGCTCATGACGGTGGGGCCTCTCGTGAGCGATCGCGTTATCGTCGGTGCCGCGTTCGCGAAGCTTCGACTGCTCAAGCAGGAGATCGACTCCGCCCGCATCGAGAACGTCTCGATGGAGCATTTGTCCATGGGCATGAGCGATGATTTCGAGATCGCGATCATCGAGGGCTCGACTATGGTTCGCCTCGGGCGCGTGCTGTTCGGGGAGCGCGCTCAGGGTTGATCGCCGGCGAGCCGCCGAGGCCGGGCGGATGCCGGGATGATTAAAAAATGGCCACCGCCTGCGCCCGGCACGG
>JAQTVX010000333.1 GCA_028706585.1 Candidatus Krumholzibacteriia bacterium
GATCGGCATCGAGCTCTCGGACCATCGAACCAGGCTTCTCACGCTTGAGATGGTCGATGATGCGGACGTCGTCGTTACAATGACGGAGCAGCACCGCTCGGAGGTGTTCGGTCTTGTCCCCGGGTCCGCAGGAAAGGTGATAGTCCTCGGTGAGCTCGACTGCTCCAGAAGGAATTTCGACATCGAAGATCCGATGGGCGGGGGCGAGGATGCCTACAGGCGAACGAGGGATGAAATAGCCGGGCTGATCCCGCGGCTGTTCCAGTATCTCATTGAAATATTTAGAATTGGTAAATAGCACGATCAGGCGCGGCGATGCCTCGCGGGTGGAAAGCCGCTTTTCGAGGGGGATGGGTGGAGGAATTGGCTTTTCAGACATTGTGCAATTTTATGCCCAAAACGAAAAAATATGGATTGCCGGTGCGGTGGGGACAGGCTATAATTTTTTCGATCGTCGGTCGCCGGGGGATCCTGGTCGCACCGGCACGATCGATCTTTTTGTCGGCGTTCTAACGAATCCAGTCTGAGCGAAGGAGAGGTTGTAATGCCTTTGAAACCAACGAAGAAAATCTGGATGGACGGCACATTCGTCGATTGGGACGACGCCAAGCTTCATGTCTGCGCCCATGTCATTCACTACGGCACGGCGGTTTTTGAAGGCATTAGATGCTACGACACGAAAAAGGGCTCGATGATCTTCCGTCTCGAGCCGCACATCAAGCGTCTGTACAACTCGGCCAAGATGTACCGCATGGAGCCCACTGCGATAAGGATGGATGGATTCATCGAGGCATGCGTCGATACGGTGCGCGTGAACGAAATGAAGGCGTGCTACATCAGGCCGGTAGTCTATCGCGGATACAACGAGCTCGGCGTTTACCCGATGAACTGTCCGATCTGCGCGTTCATCGTAGTGTGGGAATGGGGCAAATATCTCGGCCCCGAGGCGCTCGAGCAGGGAGTCGACGTCTGCGTTTCGAGCTGGAACCGAATCGCGCCCAACACGCTTCCGGCGCTCGCGAAAACCGCCGCCAACTATATGAACTCCCAGCTGATCAAGATGGAGGCGCGCGCCAACGGTTACGAGGAAGGGATCGCGCTCGATACGAACGGCTACGTGAGCGAGGGAAGCGGCGAGAACCTGTTCCTCGTTTCCAACGGGAAACTGCTGACGACGCCGCTGGGCGCGAGCGTGCTCCCCGGCATAACGCGCGACAGCGTCATCGTGATCGCGAAGGAGCTGGGCCTGGAGGTGCTCGAGCAGCTCATTCCGCGGGAGATGCTCTATGTCGCGGACGAGCTGTTCTTCACCGGGACCGCTGCCGAGATCACCCCGATCCGCAGCGTTGACAAGATCAGCGTCGGCGCCGGCAAGGCCGGAGCGATCACGAAGAAGCTGCAGGAAGTGTTTTTCAAGTACCTGACCATGGAGGCCAAGGACACGCACAACTGGATGACGCCGGTCTACAAGTAGGCGTCTCCGCTGAAGCCGTGTCGGCGCGGCTCGCGCGGGACCGGAGACCGGCGAGGCGCGGGAGGAATCCATTTGAGAATCGCGATCGGCTCCGATCATCGCGGCTTCGCCCTCAAGGCGCACCTTTCTACCACGCTTTCGAAGGCCGGACACGAGGTGCTCGACCAGGGATGCGCGGGGACCGCCCCGGTTGATTACCCCGACTACGCGTTCAAGGTCGGCGAAATGGTCGCCTCGGGCGTCGTCGAACGGGGTATTCTGATCTGCGGGAGCGGCATCGGGATGTCGATCGCGGCGAACAAGGTTCGCGGCGTGCGCGCGGCGCTCTGCTGCGCGGTGGATGATGCCCGCATGACCCGCCGGCACAACGATTCGAACGTGCTCGTCCTCTCCGAGCGGCGGCTCGAGGATCCGGATACGGACGAGCTCGTGAAGGTATGGCTCTCCACTCCGTTCGAGGGAGGGAGACACGCACGGCGCATCGACAAGATACGCGCATACGAGGAGCGTCACTGATGTTCGGCGAAAATCCATTCAAGTATCTTGAGGAAACCGACCCCGAGATAATGGCGGCGATGCGCGGCGAGCTCGCGCGCCAGCGGGATCAGCTCGAGCTCATCGCGAGCGAGAACTTCGCGAGCAGGGCGGTGCTCGCCGCCCTGAGCAATCCGATGCAGAACAAATACGCCGAGGGTTATCCCGGCAAGCGCTACTACGGCGGGTGCGAGTTCGTGGACCAGGCGGAGGAGCTCGCCCGCGAGCGGGCGAAGAAGCTCTTCGGGGCGCAGCACGCCAACGTTCAGCCGCACTGCGGCACCGGCGCGAATATCACAGCGTATCTCGCGTTTCTGAAGCCCGGCGACAAGATCATGGGGCTGAGCCTCTCGCACGGCGGGCACCTCTCGCACGGGCACCCGGTCAACTTCTCCGGGCTGTTCTTCAACGTCGTCCACTACGAGGTTGATCGCGGGACCAAAATGCTCGATTACGACGCCATCGAAAAGCAGGCGCTCGCCGAGAGGCCGAAGCTTTTCGTCGCGGGCGCAAGCGCCTACGCGCGCGCTTGGGATTTCAAGCGCCTGCGGGAGATCTGCGATAAGATAGGCGCGAATCCCATGGTCGACATGGCGCACTTCGCGGGGCCCGTCGCGGCCAAGATTCACCCGG
>JAQTVX010000334.1 GCA_028706585.1 Candidatus Krumholzibacteriia bacterium
CGGAGAGTTGACGAGATCCTCGCCGATGCAATCCTCCGAGTAGACAGTGCCGGCGTAGTCCCGATTGTCGAAGGCCGCCGCGTAGCAGCCGTGCGAGTAGATGATGCAGTAGCCGGCCTCGACGCCATCGTTGGTGAACAGCGCCACGTCGTCGCTCGTGACCCGCATGACTGCAAAGAGGCTCGAATGCCCGCAGTGGTTCACGATGTTGACGCCTTCATTGAGAAGCGAAACGACCTGGCTCCCGACCCACGAGCCCGCATCGTCGTCGTAAAGGGTCGTCACGTCGAAATCGCCTGGGAGACCCGCCGTGGTGAATCCCCAGCTGGAAGAGCCGTAGAGTATCTCGTCCTTGTAATCGCCGCCCCACGTATCGACGCTGTCTTCGGACCATAGAAGCTCGCCCAGCATCGCAGCGCTTTTGCACTGCGACGAGACTGGCGAGAGCTCGTAGCTCGAGATTTTTTCTATAACGTTTGCGATCTCGTCAATGGAATCCACCGGAAGTCTTCCAACGATCACTTCTGGAAGCAGATCCTCCTCGCCGGGCTCTCCGAAGTAGGCATCACCGTCCGTGTTCCAGTTGCCGTCGAGGCAGGCGTAGTAGAGATCCGAAGGGATGTCGATGTCGATGTACGTCCCGTTCTTCACGTAGAGTCCTCGGTGCGGGATGATGTCGTCGTCCCCGCCGAGGAGCACGTACTGTGTGCTCCAGTTCTCGTAGGCGTACTTGATGAAGTTGCGGATCTGCTCCTGCTCGTCGTCCCCGTCGAAGTTGGCTGCGATCCAAGCTGTATCGACGATTCTCGAACGCATCCCGAAGCGCGCTCTCAGGCTCGCGAGGGGCTCGAATGCGGCGGCGAAATCCGAGCTCGTGATGATGACGTATTGGGCGAGCTCCGAGGCGGGGGTGGTGTCCGTAACTGCCTCCTCCAGCGCCGAGTATTCGACGGCGAGATCGGGATTCGCGACGCGATCTCGAATGTCGCGGGCGGCCTTCCGCATGCGAGCCGCCGGTGCGTTTAGAACTGCGGCACTCGAGGGTGCCGTCTCGACGCTCACGCGGATGGAGGAAGAGAAGAGCACGGTGCCCGAAGAGGGAATGTAAGCGCAGGGGCGGACGTCAATGAATGCCAGCCTCAGTCCTGCGATCATCTGCTCCGTCGCGAGAAAGACGCGCTCCGCCGGAAAGGCCGCGGATGATCTGTATATGGAGCTGTCCCTCGAAATCGCTCGCGGCGCCGGCGCGCCGAGCGGCGCCTGGGCCTGCATGGGCGCGACGTCGTATGAGCCGTCGAGAGCGACATCGGAGAGACTTTCTATCGAGACGCGCATGACGATCTCGCCGCTCGGGACCACGAAGCAGGCCGAATATACGGGTAGGATCGGCTCGCCCTCGTTTCCGATGGAACGGCAGCCGGGGACGGTCACGATGGTGCCCCATGGCGTGCCGGAGACGACCGGATCTCCGAATTGGAACTGCTTTGTCAGGAGGGTCGCCCTTGCGTTTCCGGCGAGAAGGAAAATGGCGAGGACAGCCCCTGAGATAGCTCGTGTTGTCATGGTGGGTCGGTGCCTTTTCCTTCCTAAAAAGGAACGTTTTTAATTATACTACAAATACCGGTGCTCTGACAGCGAAATAGGGGTGGAACAAGGATCGATTTTTGACTAAAATAATGTTGCGAGGAATGGGAGCTATGCCTGAGGTATGCGGTCAATGGATCGAGGCGCGTCGGCTGCGGAGGGGAAAGCACGCAGCGTGGATGATCTGAAGAGAGTGCGTATCATCGTCAGGGGCATCGTCCAGGGAGTGGGATTCCGCTTTTTCGCGATGCAGTTGGCCCGCGACTACGGTCTCGCCGGATGGGTGAGAAACCTTGACGACGGTTCCGTCGAGGTCGAGGCGGAGGGGGAAGAGCTCATCGTCAACTCCTTCATCAAGGATCTTGGGATCGGTCCGCGCAGCTCGGAGGTGACCGCAGTCGACGTTCAACCCCTTCAGCCAGGGCAGGATCGAACACGATTCCGCGTCCGCTGACAGTATTTCATGCAATTTATGAAGCCTGTAATCCATCTCATAGACGTTACGGATTTTGCGCTTCCAGACGGCACGAAGAGCTCAGACTGGTTCAGGAATGCACTCGATGCTCTAGATCTCATCGATAGCGTGGATTTCCGGAAATATGATGGAGTCTCGCTCGAGCTTCCCGCTCTCGCGGGGTCGTCCGGCGACGCGCACGGAATCATCGTCTCAGGAAGCGCGGGGGCAGTATTCGAAGACAAGCCATGGATAGAGCCGCTCGTCGATTTCCTCCGCGAGGCCCACGCGAGGAATGCGTGGGTACTTGGAGTATGCTTCGGGCATCATGCGCTCGCCACGGCTCTGGGCGGCCGCGTGGAATTCAATCCTCGCGGCAGGGAGATGGGGACGGTGCCCGTGTACCTCACGCCGGAGGGGAAGCGGGATCCCCTCTTCGCCGGTTTCAGCTCGGGGGACATGGCGAATCTGGTACATCGAACGCACGTTTCGAAGATGCCGGACGGTGCCGTGAGGCTCGCGTTCAACAGGATGACGCCGACCCAGGCGTTCCGAATAGGGCGCTCCTACGGGGTGCAGCCTCATCCCGAATTCAGCCCCG
>JAQTVX010000335.1 GCA_028706585.1 Candidatus Krumholzibacteriia bacterium
TCTCGTGGAGACGAAGCGCACATTCTCCGGCGTGCGCTCGCTCGCCGGCGACGCTGACATCCTCGTGATAGTTCAACAAGTGACGGCAATGGTATACCGCGCGGGCCCGGGCGGCGCGCTGCAGAAGCTCTCCGAGGCAGCCATCGAAGGCAATGCTCAAAGGGGAATCCTGCGCGACGGCATCCTGTACATCCTCAACGACAAGGGCGCGGTGCTCTGCTGGAATATCGACAAGCGCGGAGCGCCGTCATCTCTCAAGCCGCTCCAGGCGAGCGGCGTCGTCGATTTCGCGGTCGGCAAGAACGACGGTATCTTGCTCACCGACCTCGAGTTTCTGCTGCCTTTTGAAATCGAGCATGCCTCCGGGCCCGGCGTCGGCGCCACGAAGGTGAGGCTCAAGTCCGGAAAGGGATTCACGCTGCAGAGCGTCAACGGCTACGGTCAACCGATCGCCACGGGAAATCCGTCGCTCCCCGAGATCCAGCATGCAGCGAGGGTATTCATCGATGGGCGGCGGTGCGCGATCCTCTCGCAGTTCGGCGGCATGCGTCTATACAGGCTGGAAAGAGGCGGCATGAGGCTCGCCGGGGCGTTCAATACGAGCGGATTTGCGATCAATCTCTTCGTCGAAAATGGCCTTCTCTATCTCGCAAACAGCCTCGACGGCGTAAGGATCGCGCGGGTCGGGGCAACGGGGGCTCTCAACTGGATCGGGCACATCCAGACTGCGGAGGCCCGCGATGTCGCCCTCACCGGCACGAATCTCATCATCGCCGACGGCTCTGGAGGTCTCAAGGTCGCGGACGTGAGCAATCCGGCCAGTCCAAGAATCATCGGGCGCCACGAGTCGCCTTATTTCATGTCGGCAGTCGCGGTAAGGGATGGGCGCGCGTACTGCGCCGGAGGGCTCGGCGGCGTCGAGATCGTCGACGTGTCGCAGCCGAGCCGGCCATCGCTAGTGTGGCGGCAGGATTGCTCCGAATCGCGCGGCATCGACGTCGATGGGCGCTTCCTCTATTTCTCCGACGGATACGTGGGATTCCAGATATACTCGCTCACGAAGGACAAACCGGTTCCGGTCTCGACCCTGGATACCCCCGGCTGGAACTGCGACTGTCTCGTCGCGAAGAACACCGCCTACCTGGCGGACGGCGGAGCCGGCATCGTCATCGTCGACGTCGGCAACAGGAAAAAGCCGCGCACGCTGGGCTCTCTCTCGCTCAACACCATCACCCGCGTGGTCTACGTTTTCAATAATACCCTCTTCGCCGCGGGCCATACGAAGGGCATCGCCGCGGTCGACGTTTCGAATCCCGCAAAACCCGCCATCGCGGCATGGTACGACACCGCCGACGATGGGCGCGGGGTCTTCGCGGACGCGAACTTCGTATACGCCGCGAGCGGGTCCGGCGGCGTATACGTACTGAAGTATCTTCATCGATAGAAAGGAGACCACGTGCTTCGGTTCAGGGCATTCCGGCTCGACGGCGTTCTGACGGCGATGCTCCTCGCGATATTCGCGATCTTGCCGGCGCCGCATGCGGCCAGCGCCCAGGGATTCGGCTTCCCCGGCACCGCGCTTGTCACGACGGACATGAAACACTCGCTGTCCGTCTTTCATCCAGGCGCGGTTGGATACGTGGCGATCACGGCAAAGATCGCCGACGGATGGCATATCAATTCCAACAAGCCTCTGGAGAGCTTTCTCATCCCATCGGAGCTCGTTGTGAACGCGCCCGCCGGAATCGAGATCGTAAGGCTCCTGTACCCGACGCCCGCTCTCAGAAGGCTCGAGATGAGCAACACCGCAATGTCCCTGTACGACGGCGTCGTCGTATTCGGAGCTGTCGTGCGCATCGGAGAGAACGTGGTTCCCGGCTCGTACCGGATCACGGCTGCGCTCCGGTACCAGGGCTGCAACGATATGACCTGCGTCGAGCCGTCGAGCGCCTCGGCCGACGACACGCTGCGCGTCGGAACCATGGGCGAGGCGGTCGAGCAGCTCGATGCCGAGCTTTTCGCCGGTCCGCCGTTCTCGGAGGACCGGAACCGCCCAACCGATCCCGAGGACGCGGAATCAGGCTCCTGGGATCTCGGGAAAATGATCGCGGAGCGGGGGCTCGCCATTGCCTTCCTCTCCATCTTCCTGCTGGGGCTTGCCCTCAGTCTCACGCCGTGCATATACCCCCTCATCCCGATCACGATCAGCTACTTCGGTGGACAGGCCGAAGGCAAGACGCGTCGCGTGTTCCTCCTCGCCGTCCTCTACGTCTTCGGAATGTCGATCACGTACAGCGTCCTCGGCACCATCGCCGCCGTAACGGGGAGCCTGTTCGGAGCCGCCTTGCAGAATCCTTTCGTCATGCTTTTCCTCGCCGCCGTTCTCGTCGCCCTCGCCCTCTCGATGTTCGGGCTCTGGGAGATCCGCATGCCGATGTTCCTCGCGAGGCGGACCGGCACGGCGCGCCAGGGCTACGCAGGGGCGATTTTGATGGGGCTCACGATGGGAATCATCGCGGCGCCATGCATCGGCCCCGCCGTCCTCGCTCTCCTCACCTACGTCGGCGAGATGGGCAAGCCGCTCATGGGTTTCCTCATGTTCTTCACGCTGGCC